>NZ_CEYAEZ010000029.1:0-27009 GCF_982781345.1 Desulfovulcanus sp. | reverse complement strand
GCACTCTTCAATTGTGTAGTAATTTGAGGATGTTAATCGTGTCAGAAAGTTGAGTCTAAAACTTAAAGATTAAAAACACCCTGCAAAGTTTTTGAGCCTGCGGGGTAGGGCGAGGAGGGATAGTAAATGGAGTTTTTGCCCCAGACCGGCATCTGGACCATGATCGCCAATGCTACTTTGATGGTTAAGGTTGTCATGGTTATTTTGTTATTTATGTCTGTTACTACTTGGAGTATAATAATTTTTAAGGCTATTGTCTTTGGTCGTTTTAAGTCACGGATTAGAGCTCACTTACGTCTCTTTGAGACTGCTTCCGATTTAGGGACAGGCATGAAATTACTCAAGGAAAATCCTGGTTCTCCTCTTTATCCTATAGGATACGGGGCTGTTCTGGAAATACAGAAGCTTGAACAGACTAACCTCCACCCCAATCTCAAGTTCAGGGTGGCTGAAGACAATGTACGCAGAGTATTAAAGCAGGGGGTTAGTTCGCAACTCAAAGTATTGTCTGGTTCCCTGCCTTTTTTAGCTACTTGTGGCAGTTCTGCTCCTTTTATCGGTCTTTTTGGTACAGTGTGGGGCATAATGCATTCATTTCACTCAATTGGCCTGCAAAAGTCAGCTTCTCTGGCCACGGTTGCCCCTGGGATTTCTGAGGCTCTGATAGCCACAGCCATTGGTCTTGCTGTGGCTATACCAGCTACAATAGCTTATAATTATTTTTTAGGACAGTTAAACGCGATTCAAACTGAGCTGGTAAATTTTGCAGGTACTTTTTTGAACAGGGCTCAGAGGGAGTTACCCTGGATGAAACGAGAAAACTAATTTGGTTGAGTAGTTGAGCAGGGTGAGTGAGTAGTTAATAGGAGGGAATATGGATTTTAATCCGCTGGAAAAAGGTTTTTTATCTGAAATAAATGTCACTCCTTTTGTGGATGTTATGCTTGTTCTTCTTGTTATATTTATGGTTACTGCCCCTATGCTCACCCAGGGGGTGGAAGTTGATCTCCCTCAGACCAAGACAGTACGGACGCTTCCGGAAGATAGTGACCACCTAGTGGTTACTTTGAAGAAAGATGGCACCATCTATCTGGACGAATACAAAGTTAAACTGGATGAGGTGGAAAAACATTTAAAAAAGATAGTCCAGGATAAAAATAAATTGATTTATTTGCAGGCTGATAAAGATGTTGCTTACGGTTTAGTGGTCAAGCTTATGTCTAGGATAAAAGCCGCTGGAATCAAGCGTTTGGGTGTTGTGGCTGAAGAGGAAAGGGAATAAAAATTATGCGCCTTTTGGGCTGGTTAGGTTCTTTCTTACTCCATCTGGGTATTTTTTTTCTGGTCTTTTATTCTCCAGTGGGGGGCAAAAGAATACGAATTGATCTAAGTAGACCTGTTTATGAAGTTGAACTTATCAATCTGCTCCCTCCAGCCCCTGTTAAGCAGGAGGTAAAAAAGTCTGCCGGACAACTTAAAAAAAATGACACTAAGTCAGCTGTCAAGGCTGAAAAAAAATTTTTGAAGCAAAAGGAGTCTAAATCTTCATCAAATCTTAAAAAGATTAAGGCTCAGCGGAATCTGGAGCGGGCCAAAGCAAAACCAAAGGACAAAAAAAAGAAGATCAGTTCCAAGAAGGTAAAAAAGACCAGAAAAAAGACTACGGTTAAAAAGAAAAAAGAACCTTCACCCCAGGAGATTTTGGCCCAGGCCCTGGGCAGTGTTAAAAAACATGTCCGGGCAAAGCAGAAATCAGAACAAATGATATTGGCCAAGGAATTGGCGGAATTAAGACAACAGGTCAAGCAAACCAAGTCTCGCTCGGCTCAAGGAAGAAGTAGTAGCAGCGGCGGGATAAAGGGCTTTTATAAGGAATTTGTGATAGGGAAAATCAAAGAGAATTGGCGGTTTCCTAAGATTGGAGTGGAGGAAAATTTAGTGGCCCAGGTGGAGGTGGAAATTGACGAGAGAGGTAAAATTATCCGGTCAAGAATTATTAAGCCTTCCGGGAGAAGAGATTTTGACATTTCAGTGCTCAAGGCAGTGCAGGAAACTGGTGAACTGCCGCCTCCTCCGGCCAAAACCATAGACAAATTGATTATAAATTTTAATTTGATGGAGCTGTATTAGCCATGTCTAAAGTCACGTCAGTGTTCTTTTTTGTTTTGACTATGATTTGGTTTGGTCTAGCCTGGGCTCAGGATACTTTAGTTGTTGATATTTATGGACCTGGGCAGGAAAAGCTGAATATTTTTCTGGCTGATCCACTGATGAAGGGTGGCAATGGCACTGCGCCTGCTTTTGCTACCAGAGTGCAAGACCTGATCAAAAACAATCTTTCTTTTTTGCCTTTTTTACATCAGACACAAAGTAAGGATATATTGGGAGGATCACAAATAGGTGGTATTCAGGGCAAAGATATTGATTTTAAGAAATTTCGTTTGTCCAAGGTTGATTTATTACTAACTATTGGATGGGAGGACAGGCCGGGAATTCTGGGCTCAGTAGAGATCAGAGCCTTTGAGGTGTTTTCCCGAAAACTTATTCTGGGCAAGGGCTATCTCGTGCAGACAAAAGAACAGCTTCCCCTTGTGGCTCAAAAGTTCTGTGCTGAGCTTATGCGTGTTTTAACTGGCAAAGATAAATTTTTTCGATCTACTCTGGCCTTTGTACGCAGGCAAGAGAGTAAAAAGGAGATATGTCTGCTTTCTCCACTTAGTGGAGAAGTAAAGCAAATTACCAATCTTGGTGGGCTGGCCATGAGCCCGGCATGGTCGTTTGATGGGCAAAAAATTGTTTTTACTTTCCTAAAAAATGATCGTCATTTTTTAGGTCTCTGGGACAGACAGACCGGACAGGTTAAGAGTTATAAACTCCCTGGCAACACCTGTATTTCTCCGGTGTTTACTCCTGAGCAAAAGATAGCCGTAAGCATTGATCCTGAGGGAAATCCAGACATTTATCTTTTGCAAAGGGACATGAAGTTGGATCGAGCCCTGGTTAAAAACTGGGCTATTGATATTTCTCCCAGTTTTGATTCTTCTGGGAAAAAAATGGTCTTTGTCTCTTCCAGGCTTGGAAATCCGCATATTTTTCTCCTGAATGTTCAGGAGAATAGAATAGAAAGGGTGACTTATGCGGGAAAATATAATACTAGCCCCAGTATCAGTCCAGATGGGAACTGGGTTACCTTTTCCCGGCGTACACCTGAAGGACACCGGATTTTTGTTCTTGACTTGCGTACCGGAATGGAGAAACAGATTAGTTTCGGACCTGGAAATGATGAAGACCCATCCTTTGGTCCGGACGGGTATTTTATTGTCTTTACGTCCAATCGTAGTGGGCAATATAAATTATATCTGACAACCCGGGGTGGTAATGAACCCCGATTATTGCCAACAGGTCAGGGGGAGGCAACAGCACCAAGCTGGGGAGTTTTTGAATAGGAAGTTTGGATAAAGGAGGATATATGAGATCGAAGACTTTATTTTTGTTTGTTTTAGCGACATTGACGGTATTTATTATAAGCGGTTGTGCCAAACAAAAAATTGGTTCGGTTTCTCCTAATGGCGTTGTAGGGAGTACACAAAAAAACAGACTTAGCGCAGAAGAAAGTCGAGGCAATGCTGCTAGAAAAGCTCGTGAACAAGCCTTAAAAGAGCGGCAACTGGCAGAAGAACAGTTAGCCAAGGAAGAAGCAGAAAAGAAAAAGGCTATTGAGCAGGCCGTAGAAACAATTTCAGCCAACAAAATTTACTTTGATTTTGACTCATTCGAATTAAAGCCAGAAGCCAGGGCTATTTTACAGCAAAAAGCAGAGCTTTTAAAGAAGTACAAAAATTTACGCTTAGTTATCGAAGGGCATTGTGATGAACGCGGCACTGAAGAATATAATTTGGCTTTGGGGGAAAGACGGGCCAGGGCAGCTTACGAGTTTTTAATTCTCTTGGGGGTTGAGTCTGATAGGATGCAGATTGTCAGCTATGGAGAAGAGTTTCCAGCTGATCCCGGGCATAATGAAACAGCTTGGGCAAAAAACAGACGTGATGAATTCAAGGTTTTGTACTAAATTTCGAGGGCAAGCGAGGCTATATTTATAGAACCTAAATTGTGCGATTTTTAATTGAGTTTTATATTAAACATATTGGAATAGAAGGACATTTTAAATGAGCGTTTTTCTCTCAATGGGTGATATTGCCACGGACAGCTTCGCTGCCCTCGCAGTGACTAAGCGCTCAGCCTGTCATTGCGAGGAGCGAGCGTTAGCGAAGCGACGAAGCAATCACAAACTTTAACCCGCAAAAAATGCATAATTTAGGTAGAAAATTTATTTAGAATATAACCTACATTTACTACATACCAGCCACTTTTTCGTCTGTTCCAGAGACTTGTTCTATACTTTCGCAGACTCTATTTTCATAAGTCCAGATTTCAAGATTTCAAGGGGACATTGGTATCTTTTGCCCTTTTTAGGATTGCTAAAAAGCAACAAAAGACTCTTTTAACTCAGGAGATAAGATTTAATGCTCTCTTTGACATTAGATATGCTGCAACGTACCTTTAACGTTGGGATTGTTGTCTATGATGAGAATTATAATATAATTTGTGTGAATAAAACTATTCAAGAATTTTTTCATTTTGATTTTGAACGCACTGATACATCTTACAATTTGGCTAATCTACACAGCCCGAAAGTATTTTCTCAAATAAAGGATATGACTGAAGAGGCTGTTATCCATACAAGGAGTGACAGCTATATTATAAAGATATATCAAGAGACTCACAAGAAGAATTTAGTTTTTTTGATAAAGGTATTTCTTCTACATGGTCAATGTAGAGATATATTTATTGCTTTGCTTTATAATGTGACAGATATATTAATGGATGAAAAGAAAATAATAAAATTTCCTGTATATGATGGCAATAATTTTTTGCTTTTAGATGTTCCAGAGATTGATTTTTTTAAAGCCATAGGTAACCAAACAGAGATTTTTTATCAGGATAAAAAGTATTTAAGTCCTCTTAGTCTTGGGAAAATTGAGAAAAAGTTGGAGCCTAAAGACTTTGTTCGTATACATAAAAGTTTTATAGTCAATGTTAATAAAATAGAGAAATTGGAAAAGGATAAAAATAAATACCAGATTTTGATGAAAAATGGTTATTACCTTCCAGTAAGTAGGGTTAAGACAAATGTTATTTTAAACATGTTCGGGTTAAAATAATTTTGCCTAAGAGTCTGTGACCAAACCTTACTGTAAGAGGGCAATTTTTCATAATTTTTTTTCAATCTGGTAGTCAAAATGGGGTTTGGCCACAGACTCTAGTGGCTAGCGTGTTTCCCCACATATATACAACTAACCTAAAATCCACCCCTTAACCCCCAACTTCACTCTCTGCAATCTTGCCTATAGCGTGATTGTAAAGGCACCTAAACAGTTCTTTTGTATTCCCTTGGAGATACGATTTTTCTAAGTGAATTGAAAGGGTAATACCTTTTTTTGTTTTTTATTTTAAACCCGTTTTGTAAAATTTTTTCCAGCAGGTTCGATTTTCATCTTGTCCGCAAATATTCCCTTTTGTCACTCTATAGTTCATTTCATCCTTTTCATCAATTTACCCCCTTCATGTAAAAACCTGATTTATGTATTAGAATCAAAAAAAAAAAGAAGGAGGTCAGGTTATGGAAAAAAAGGGGATGTATGCCGAAAGGAGTTATGATCCGGCCGCACAGGAAATGTTGAAGTTGGCAGAAGAGAAAGGTTACGAAACGGTTTGGGAAAGACTAAAAGCGCAGTCCCCTCACTGTAAGTTCGGGGTAAGTGGGGTGTGTTGTAAAAATTGTGTCATGGGTCCTTGCCGGATTACACCGAAGAGTCCTGAGGGGGTTTGCGGTGCAACAGCGGATATCATCGTGGCCAGAAATTTGGTCAGGGCCATTGCCGCAGGTTCTGCTGCTCATTCCGATCATGGTCGGCCTTTAGCCGGGACCCTTAAAGAAGTGGCTGAGGGAGAAAATAAAGATTATCAAATTAAGGATGTGGCTAAGTTAAAGAGTATTGCAGCCAAACTAGGCCTTGACACTGATGCTGATGTTGAAGTTTTGGCCAAGGCGGTAGCTGAAGTAGCGATGATGGATTTTGGTAAGCAAGATGTTAAGCCCCTTCAATTTCTTCTTTCTTATGCCCCTAAAAAGAGGCTGGAGCGCTGGCAAAATTTAGAGAAGTTTTTGTCTGAAAGCACAGGCAAAAAAATGGGAGTATTGCCACGCAGTATTGACAGAGAAGTTGTAGATATCATGCATAGAACAACTATGGGTGTGGATAATGATACGGTGTCCCTTTTAATTCAAGGTGTGCGGGCTGCTTTAGCTGACGGTTGGGGTGGTTCTCTTATTGGGACTGAAATTCAGGATGTCCTTTTTGGTACA
Organism: Desulfovulcanus sp.; assembly: GCF_982781345.1. Classification (NCBI taxonomy): domain Bacteria; kingdom Pseudomonadati; phylum Thermodesulfobacteriota; class Desulfovibrionia; order Desulfovibrionales; family Desulfonauticaceae; genus Desulfovulcanus; species Desulfovulcanus sp. The sequence goes on along the minus strand of NZ_CEYAEZ010000029.1, from coordinate 20,582 downwards.
CCCACAGTAAAGAAAATTATGGCTAATCTGGGTGTAATAGATCCGGATTATGTCAATGTTGTTGCCCATGGACATGAACCTATTTTATCCGAGAAGATAGTAGAAGTAGCGCAATCAGAAGAGATGCAGAAGTTAGCTCAAAAATATGGGGCTAAAGGTGTGAATGTTGTAGGTATGTGTTGCACCGGGAATGAACTATTAATGCGTCAGGGTATACCTGCTGCTGGGAATACATTACATCAAGAATTAGCTGTAATGACTGGAGCAGTGGAAGCAGTAGTTGTCGATGTACAATGTATTTTCCCTTCCTTGGGACGTCTAGTTGAGTGTTTTCATACGAAGTTTATTTCAACAAGTGAGCAGGCTAAGTTTCCAGGTTCTCTACATATTCAATTTGAGGAAGACAAGGCCACACAAGTGGCGAAAGAAATTATAAAAACAGCCATAGAGGCCTTTCCTAAGCGTGATAAAGACAAAGTATTCATACCCACAACTAAAACTGAAGCAATTGTTGGATTCACCACTGAAAATATCGTCAGCGCTTTAGGTGGTAGTCCTAAACCCCTGGTTGATGCAATTGTTAGTGGCAAAATTAAGGGTGTAGTTGGCATTGTTGGGTGTAATAATCCAAAAATAAAACAAGATTACAATCATACAACTATTGCCAAGGAGTTAATCAAGAAAGATATACTGGTTATTGGCACTGGTTGTTGGGCCATTGCTTGTGCCAAGGCAGGCCTGATGCGTTTGGAAACGCAGGAACTGGCAGGTGAGGGTTTAAAAGAAGTGTGCAAAGCACTTAATATACCACCTGTTTTGCACATGGGTTCCTGTGTTGATTGTTCACGTATGCTCACTTTAGCTGGTGGACTTGCTGATTATTTAGAGGTTGATATTTCTGATTTACCTTTAGTTGGGTCAGCCCCTGAATGGATGGCAGAGAAAGCAGTTTCAATAGGAACATATTTCGTTGCTTCTGGAATTCCAGTGCATCTTTGGCCCATGCCGCCAATTACAGGAAGTGAGACTGTGGTGAAAATTTTAACAGAAGATATAAAAGATCTTCTTGGTGGTTATTTCTTTGTCGAGGAAGATCCAGTGAAGGCAGCTGAGAGAATGGAAGAGATTATTATGGATAAAAGGAAGGCATTGAATATTTGATTTTGATTATCCTGATGCGTCTACAAAAAATTATTTTTTGTAGACGCATCCTAAATTTTATCTTATGGGGTAGGTAAGGTGAGTAAAAAGTTTAAGGATGAGATTAAATCTTTGAGGAAAGAGAAAGGCACTTCTGGTTTTAAAGTAATTGTTACCGGAAAGGGCGGAGCAGGAAAAACAACCACAACCGCCTTACTTTCTCAGGCTTTTATTAATCGAGGGTATAAAGTACTTGCAGTAGATGAAGATCCCCAGATGAACTTGCCTTTTGCCTTAGGCTATCCGCCAAACCAAGTTAAGGAATTGGTACCACTAAGTCAAAATGCAGATTATATAGAAGAAAAGACAGGAGCCAGGCCAGGTGAAAGTTGGGGTGGATTTTTAAGATTAAACCCTCCGGTAGAAGATGTCGTGGATAGGTTTGGTGTCTCCCTTAATAGTAACTTGAGTTGTCTAGTCATGGGGACAATAAGAAAACCCGCCACAGGCTGTTTATGTCCGGAAAATGCATTGTTGGATGCTGTGGTCAAGCATGTATCTCTTAGACGAGATGAGTTGATCCTTATGGATACCCAGGCAGGTGTTGAGCATTTTGGGCGTGCATTGGCCGAGGGATTTTCACAATGTTTAGTAGTTACTGATGCGACATTTAACTCTATGTCAGTGGCCATCCATGCATCAGATCTAGCCAGAGACATTGGCATTAAGCATATTCACCTTGTGCTCAACCGAATCGATGGGGAGAAGACAAAACAACGAGCGCTGGATTTACTAGCGCACTTTGGAAAAAAAGAAACCGATTTTAGCTCAGTAGTTATTTTACCTAGAGAAGAGCAAATTTTGGATTTTGAACCTGCTGTTATAAACCTCTACTCTTCTTGCCCAGAATCTCCTTTTGTCCGGGCTATTGAAGAAATGGCTGAAAGTCTGGAAAAGTACGAAAGGTAGAAATTTTCCCTTTAAAATCAATAGGAAATATTATAGGGCTACCAGCCTTTGTCTCGTTTTGTACTATTTAAAAATAATTCTAAAATTTTAAAAGCAAGAGGTCTATTTATGACGCATGAATGGGATTGGGAACCAGGGGAAAAAATTGTCGCTGACCTTGGGCAATGGTCAGCGCAATTTGAGTGGACAGAGGAACCGCAGGTTAGTCCTGATGGCGAAAAGATAGCTGCAGTTGTAAATACTGGAAACTACGAGTTCGATGTATGCGTAAATAATGATCTCTGGGGTACTACTTATGAAAGGATATGGTACCTCCGCTATGCTCCTGACGGAAGGCTAACTGCGCTGATTTCAGACATGGGAGAATATACTATTTGTGTGGATGGAACGCCATGGGAGGAGCGATTTTCCTTTATATGGGACACAAAGTTTAGCGAGGAGAGTGGGAGCATAGCCGCAGCAGTGCAAAATGATATGCGATATGGTGTGGTCTTAAATGGGAGACCATGGGAACAGATGTTTGATAATGCCAACCAGTTTATTCTGAGCGCTGATGGACAAAAGACTGCTGCCGTGGTCCAGACCATCTCTCTGGGACAGGCAGAGATTTTTAAATTTCAGGAAGGATGCTTTACTGTGGCTGTTGATGGTAAACCGTGGGAACGAAATTTTGTCAATGCTTGGACCCCTACTTTTGATGCCAAGGGAAAGCATGTTGCAGCCCAGGTGAGAACAACACTTTATGACTATACAATAGCAGTGGACGGACAACCCTGGTCCAAGACTTTTTCCTGCGTATGGGAACCGAGGTTTAACCCTGTAAACAGGTCAGTCGTGGCTCCTGTTAGAATTGACGGTAAATGGGGGCTGGCCCTGGATGAACAAATTTTATGGCAGCCAAAGTTTGTTCAACTCTGGCATCAGCAATTTAGTCCTGACGGGGAACATATTGCCGCTATAGTAGCCCCTAAATTTGGACAATGGACAGTGGCCCTGGATGGGATTCCCTGGAAGAGCCGTTTTAATGACCTTGTTACGGATATGGTTTACAGTCCGAACGGCAAGAGAATAGCTGCTCTGGGCAAAAATGCTCAAAAATGGTTTGTTGTTGTAGATGATCATGTCTGGAATAAGGCCTATGATATGGTTTGGAAGCCAGTGTTTAGTCCAGATAGTGAGCATGTGGCAGTTAAGGTCGAACTTGGTAAGCGTTATACCATTGCGATTGATGGGATCGAGTACAATGAGGATTTTGATGCTGTATGGGAGCCTGTTTTTAGCCCGGACAGCAAGAGGGTAATGATCAGAGCAGTTAAGGGTGAGAAATATTACCGTACTATTGTTCCGGTAGAAGACATCAAAAAATAAGGGGAAGATATGCACGGAATTTATAATTTTATTACCGGACCTTTGGCCTGGATTTCTTGGACAATATTTATTCTAGGTATTTTATACCGTTTGGTAAGCATCACGCTTTCTGCCAAAAAAAGAGATAGTGTAGTATTAAATTATTTTAATTTAAAATACGCTTTACGATCGATACTGCATTGGATGATTCCTTTTGGTTCAGTAAATATGCGCAAACACCCAATTATGACTATTGTATCCTTCTCTTTTCACATAAGTTTACTTGTTGCTCCAATTTTTCTACTTGCTCACGAGATACTGTGGGAAGAATTCTTTGGGATTAGTTTTTGGACTATTCCAGATAAAGTCGCAGATGTAATGACTTTAGTGGTTATTGCTGGTTGTCTATTTTTTGCTATACGCAGAATAATCATAAAGGAAGTAAAATTTGTCACTTCCCCTTCAGATTATCTTTTATTGGTTTTAGTTGCGTCTCCATTTATATTTGGCTTTTTGGCTTATCATCAATGGTTTGATTATCAATTGATGCTTATTTTGCATATTCTTTCGGGAGAAATACTTTTGGCACTTATTCCTTTTACTCGTCTTGTGCACATGGTTTTTGCTCCTTTAGTCAGGGCATATACTGGATCTGAATTTGGAGGAGTGAGACATGCCCGGGATTGGTAGTAATTGATGTCAATGCGCATCCCACTATAAAAATTCACAACATACAACAATATTAGGAGACGAATACGCTATGAATAAGGAAACAAGCAACAAAAGTCGTGAAATTGTGGATGAAGGATTGATTGCCGGTGTTCGAAAACTTACTCCTGAGCGAATTGAAAGTGTTATAAATCAGGTTTTAAAGAAAGAAACAGGAGCAAGGTTTAAAGCATATATCGATACTTGCGTTCATTGTGGTCTTTGTTCAGATGCCTGTCATTATTTTCTTTCTCATGACAAAGACCCAGTATATTCTCCTGTTGGTAAAGTTAAGCAGACCATCTGGGAGATTTTAAAACATAATGGAAAAGTAAGTACAGGTACTATATTAAAGGCAGCCAGGATTGCCTACACCGAGTGCAACTTATGCAAACGCTGCTCTATGTATTGTCCATTCGGCATTGATATAGCATACATGATAAGCGTTATGAGACGTATTTGTCATCGGCTGGGGGTAACACCTCAATATATTCAGGATACCGCGCACAGTCATTCGGCAACCATGAATCAAATGTGGGTGAAAGATGACGAATGGATAGATAGTCTCCAATGGCAAGAGGATGAAGCCAGGGACGAAATCCCCAATTTGCGTATCCCTTTAGAGAAGGAGGGAGCGGATGTTTTATATTCGGTCATAGGGCCTGAGCCAAAATTTCGGACTCAACTAATTTATCAGGCGGCAGTAATTATGAACGAGGCCGGTGTGGATTGGACAATGCCTGCCACACCTGGTTGGGACAATAGCGATATGGCCATGTTTACCGGAGATTACGAACTTATGGGAAGGCTAAAACGTTTGCATTTTGAAACGGCCATGCGTCTGAAGGTAAAACGGGTAGTCATGGGCGAATGTGGCCATGCTTACAGGTCTGTATATGATACTGGAAATCGCTGGCTTGGTTGGAAAGATATGCCTATTCCTATTATTCATGCTGTTCAATTTTACTGGGAATTACTTAATGAAGGAAAACTAAAGGTAGCCAAAAAGTTTGAGGAACCAGTAACTTTTAATGATCCATGTAATATTGTTCGTGGTATGGGCTTGCATGAAAAAGCCAGAGAAGTAGTCAAGGCTTTCTGTAAAGACTTTGTGGAAATGTACCCTAACAGGGAGCATAACTATTGCTGTTGTGCAGGGGGAGGGGTGATCAATTGCGGCCCTCCATTTAAAATGACCAGAATTACCGGAAATAGGATCAAGGCTGAGCAACTCAAGGCAACCGGAGTAAAGGTAGTTATTGCACCTTGCCATAATTGTCACGGTGGGCTTGATGATATAATCCATTATTATGGTCTTGGTATGGAACTTAAGTTTCTGGGGGATATAATCTACGAATGTATGGAAAAACCGAACGCTGTCTAACTATGAGGTTAATGATGACAAAAAAGAGTTTTTTTTATGCGATTATTTTGCTGGGCATTATATTTTTTGTAGGACCTGTCTTTTCACAGGTTGAAGAACCTCTTTTGCTTGGACAGGACTTTCATCCTAGGCAAAGACCCGGAGTTATTTTTGATCATGACGCCCACAATGAAAAGGCCGGAATCGAGGACTGTAATGTGTGTCATCACGTTTATAGAGATGGTAAACTTGTCCCGGATGAATCATCAGAGGACCAAAAGTGCTCAGATTGTCATAAACAAAAGAGCAGTGATGGCAGCACACCACTTATGAAAGCCTACCATGAGCGATGCAAAGGTTGTCATGTAAAAGAGAAAAAAGGCCCTATTACCTGTGGAGAATGTCACAAGAGAGCTAAAAAATAAAAGGCTCTAATTTACCCTCAAGCTGGAAAATAACTTAAAACTAAAATTTTAAATCGCCCTGCAATTCTACCCCAGGTAGAATTGCAGGGCGATTGCTTTTGAGGTGTGTTAGTTATGATCAAGAGGTCCCGTTTTGTTATTAGAATGATATTTTTTGCAATTATGTTTGTTGCTATCATGAAGTATATTTATTTTGTTAATACCGGTCATGGACGATCTGATATAATTGAGATTCTTTGTCCAATTGGTGGATTTTATAGCTTAGTAATGTGGTTTAAAACAGGGTTTGTAGATCATATTCATCCTGCAGGTATGATATTTATTTTAGCTGGTATTATTACTACTCTTTTTTGTATGAAGGGATTTTGTGGGTGGATATGCCCTGTAGGCACGTTTTTAGATAGTTTAACATTTATTCGAGAAAAAATCGTGGGCCAAAATGTACCTAACATCAACATGCCTGCCAAGTTGAAATTTATACTTGAAAATTTTCTTTACTTAATCAAGTTTGGCACTACTGTAGCTTTAGTTTATTTTATTCTCCGCCTGCCCGGACAGATAATGCCTATGATATATCAAGGCACTGTTCTTCCTGAAGATGTGAGCTTGTATAAATTTTGGATTGATGCTTTTGATGGAAAGCACAACATAACTTTAGGTGTGATTGTAGGAATATTAGTTTTCTCATATTTTATTCCACGCTTTTGGTGTAGATACCTTTGTCCTTTGGGTGCCTTTTATGGTTTTTTTAATATTTTTTCCATTTTGAGAATAAAAAAAGAAGATAGCTGTACGAACTGTAAATTATGTAATAAAGAATGCCCGATGGGCTTGTCTCCTTATACTAGTAAGTTGCTTAACAATACAAGATGTATAGCTTGTTTAAATGCAATGGGAAAATGTCCTAATCAAAGTCTCTCTCTTTCCTTTCTGGGTATTTATAAAATTAAGCCAATTATTTATCCTTTGATTTTGGTTTTGTTATATTTGGGAATTATTGGATTCGCAGTACAAAAGGATATGTGGACGTCTAAATTAAGCCCACGGATGTATGCAAAAATTTTTATGCAGCATGGTATTATGAAGCCCTGGATGGTAGAGTTGTTGAGGAAGGATACAAAGGGCAACTCTCATCGCTAATTAATTTTTTTCTGTTGGACTACAGATGAACACCTTTAAGTTTCTTTGTTTGTGCTTGTAATTTTTTCGCTTAGGCCACCAACATTGGCGTCAGGAAAAGATAATCTTTCACGTTATAGCTTTTTTGACCAATGAAGGTGATGGTGTTATTTTGGGAGTCGACAATTTTGGTTGAGCACGGTATGATTTTCCTCCAACACGTGAAAAACATATCGGCATCAAGCCTTAGGACTGGGTCGTGCCTGGGCGAAAACACTATCAACCAAGAAATTTTCAGATAAGAAAAGAGCTTGTTGTCAAGAGGTTCAGATTTACATATTAAAGAGACTTTCTTTTAAAATTTACTTCTCTTGATTATAGAAGGGAAGTCAGTGGCGGGATTTAGTCCTGCTACCCTAGCGTAATTTTGCTAAAAAAATTATTTTTGACTTGCACCCGCTTTAAATCTGAGTTCAAAACGGGTAAGGAAAATTTCGCGCAAAGGGGTTAATATTTGCGCAAATATCATCTAAATGGAGTTAGTTAATGCATGAAATGTCTATTGCTCAGAGCCTGGTTGATATTATCAAAGAAGAAATGGACAAACATAATGTGACCAAATTGATGAAAGTGAAGGTAAAGTATGGACAGATTTCAGCCATTGTCCCCGAGGCCCTGGAGACAGCTTTTCAGGTTATGACTATTGGAACGGGGTTGGAAGGGGCAAAGTTGGAAACAGAAGAGATCCCTTTACGGGCTAAATGTCGTAATTGCAGTAAAGAGTTTAGTCCGCAAGAAGCTGATTTACTGATTATGACCTGCCCGTTCTGCGAGACAGAGTTTGGACATGAAATTATTTCCGGGAAAGAGTTATATATAGAAGAGATCGAAGCAGAGTAGTAAAATTTAAAAATAAAAGGAGAAAAATATGCAAATTCCTGTTGTGCGTAATATATTGGAGGCCAATGAACTGATAGCCCAAGAGTTAAACCGAACCTTTTTACAGAGGAGAATTTTGGCCTTAAATTTAATGAGCTCTCCTGGCGCTGGCAAGACCACTCTGTTGGAAAAGACTTTAACAGATTTAAAAGATGAGTTTAAAATGGCGGTCATTGAGGGAGATGTTCAAACCAACAATGATGCCCAGAGAGTTGCGGCTACCGGGGCCCAGGCCCTGCAAATCAATACTGATGGTGGCTGCCATTTGGACAGTTCCATGGTTTTGGAAGCGGTAAATAAGATGGATTTGGATGGTGTAGATATCTTGTTTATTGAAAATGTGGGTAATCTGGTTTGTCCGGCTGAATTTAGTGTGGGTGAAGATTATAAGGTGACCATTTTAAGCGTGGCTGAAGGTGATGATAAGCCTGAGAAATATCCCCTTATTTTTGCGGAATCCAAGGTTATGCTCTTAAATAAAGTTGATCTCCTGCCCTATGTTGATTTTAGTCTGGAGAGAGCCAGCAATATTGCCAGAAGTTTAAATAAAGATATTGAAATTTTCCCTGTGTCAGCCAGAACAGGAGAAGGATTGGATAAGTGGTACGATTGGTTGAGACAAGAGGTGGCCAAAAAGAAGAAACGTTAACTTTTATGTCTCTTCCTAAAGATATTTCATTGGATGCAATCCTAGATAGCATTGCTGACGGGGTCTTTACTGTCGATTTGGACTGGAATATTACCTTTTTTAATGCGGCTGCAACTATGATTACAGGCATCCAGGCTGAAGATGCTCTGGGGCATAAATGCTGGGAGGTGTTTCGTTCCAGTATTTGTGATGGTCAGTGTGCCTTAAAGCACTGCTTAAAGCACAATAAGAATATCACAAACAAGTCAATTTTTATTATCCGTTCAGATGGACAAAAGATTCCAATCAGCATCAGTGCCGCACCACTGCATAATAAAAAGGGCGAGATAATTGGAGGGGTAGAGACATTCAGGGATCTGACCGCCATCCATATTTTCCGCCAGCAGGTGGAGGAAAAGTACACTTTTGAAGATATTGTGGGTAAAAGTCAGGCCCTGGCTAAGATATTTCGCGTTTTGCCGCAAATTGCCCGCAGTAAATCTACTGTGCTTATTACTGGCGAGTCAGGCACAGGCAAGGAACTTTTTGCCAGGGCCATCCACAATTTGAGTACACGCAAAAATGGGCCCATGATCACGGTAAATTGTGGGGCTTTGCCTGAAAACTTGCTGGAATCAGAATTATTTGGGTACAAAGCAGGAGCCTTTACTGATGCTAAAAAAGATAAACCGGGTCGTTTGGTTCTGGCTCATGATGGAACGATTTTTTTAGATGAAATCGGAGATTTACCCCTTCCGCTGCAGGTTAAGCTCCTGCGTTTTCTCCAGGAAAAGACCATAGAACCACTAGGAGGGACTGAAAGCATAAAGGTTGATGCCAGGGTAATTGCGGCTACCAATAAAGACCTGGAGCAGATGGTCGAGAATGGGGCTTTCCGGCAGGATTTGTATTATCGCTTAAATATTGTCCAGTTAAGACTGCCTCCTTTGCGGGAGAGGCTGGAAGATTTACCTTTACTTATAAACCATTTTATTCGTCGGTTTAATGTTATTCAGGACAAGGACATTCAGGGAGTTTCTGAAGATGTTTTAGCTATTTTGATGCGTTATAAATTCCCCGGAAATATCCGGGAGTTGGAAAATATTCTTGAATATGCCTTTATTCTTTGTCCTGGGGGATTTATTCAAGTCGAACACTTGCCTGAACATCTGCAAGACCAATCAAAGCGGGCTGAAAATGCACCCAGAACATTAGAAGAAATTAAGTGCCAGGCTGTTTTAGATGCCCTGGCTAGAAATAATGGCCGCAAAATGGCCACTTGCCGCGAGCTAAAAATATCCAAAGATACCCTTCGCCGTATGCTCGCTCGTTGCCAGAAAATGGCGCAAAAATAACCCATCTGTATTGTCGTCTTATTTTTTCGTTTACCGTACACAAGGCTCTTGTCCTACACACATGGTAGGTCTGCAGGACAACAAGAAGACCAATTTCGTTGTAGAGTCTGTGGCCAAACCTTACTTAAGAGGACAATTTTTCATAATTTTTTAATCCTGGTTTCTTTCATGCTTGAGCAAATGCCTGGACCCATCTATAACTTGCTTGCGGGCAGAACATAAGGGATATTCAGGATAAATGAGTATTCTTTTTTTGTCGATATTTATGGCAAATAGTCCCGTATATTTAACTTTGTCACCCGATGCTCTGCTTATCCGCAAGCTTCGTCAAGATGGCTTAGTCAGCCCTTTGCAATGCTTTCAAGAAACCAGGATTTCTAATCTGGTAGTCAAAATGGTGTTTGGTCACAGACTCTATAACACGGAGATTGTTGCCAGACCTTCTTGAAGCCGCAACAGGTCATCTTGATCCTGGGGTTAGCTATCATTGTCCGTTTTATTAGGAAGTTTCCACGCAAATATAAAAAATATTACTGAAATGACCAGAGCAACAATTACTCCAGGAACACTTTCAATTAACGATATGTATGATGGATTACCTGTCGCAGCAAGTGTTGCTTTCCCTCCAGCTATTTTTTTCATTAGAAAAGTGTCTTTTAATGCTGCGAAAACGAGCATATAAACAAAGGCTCCGAATAGTCCTCCAATTACAAAGTACCTTGCGTCCTTTCTTCCGTCCCCTAAACCAGCAAGGCCAGTACCTGGACAATACCCCGCGATCGCAAAGCCAAGACCTAGAATAGCACCGCCAATAATGACGCCCCAGTAGCTGGACTTAACTGACAGGTGAGAGGGATCAATGATACCGAGTGTTAGTCCCAAAAAAAGGAGAGCACTGCTGAGCGAGATACCCCATATAATTGTTTTCATTAGATGAAAATCTGTCAACCTCAGCATGTTAATGATATTTTGTGGGTTGGCTGCGCCAATTCGATGTAGTACAAAACCAAATAATGTACCAAGTATTATTGCAAGTAATATATCCATAAATACCTCCATTTATTTGCGGCCATACATTAAGATTGCCAGTGGAATTGCTGTTGCGAAAGCGCCTAACGTGAAAAGGTAACCGCTCAAGGATGTCTGCATCATCCCGCTCATCATATGTCCACTGGTACAGCCTCCTGCCAACCTCGCTCCAAATAAAACTAGAAATCCACCGATAAAGGAAACTATGTAACGTTTATAGATAGATGAGCCAAATCTCTGGCGCCAAACTTCAGGCGCCTGGCGATCCTCTTTAGTTGCTTTAGGCCCCTTGGTTTTAGCCGAAAGAAAAGAGCCTAGAATTATACCAAATACAAAAATATAGCTATAGTTAAGTGGATTAGCTATATTTTTCGCATACTTTCCTCCGCTTTTATTCAAATATGCGTTGGTACTTGAGTAACCAGTCTTGGTTTTGGGGTTTACTTGAACAAGATCATCGGAAAATAAATTCCATATGATGCCATCAAAGATAACGAATTGCGTTGATACACCAATTGGCTTTACTAGCCACACTGCGACTAGAAAAACTAGGGCAAGTGCAATTCCTCCGCGGAACCAATTTAATTGTCCAGACATAGTTCCTACTCCTTGCGGTTTAGGCTGACCATTTAAGGACAGCTGGTGGAAAGCTCGGCAGCCGCCACATTGCGGGACTATGAGCTTTGAAAAAAAACTATAGCCAGGGGTTATAGCGCAGATTACTCGGAAAACGATCGCTGCGCAGTTGGCGCTTTGCTGTAGCGCCTTGTTGGCTATTTATTATTTTATTTCAGTATAAAAGATAAAAATAAGATTACCAAAAAAATTACTGTTGAATACGTTGTGAACAAACTATGTTGGGCTAAATAAATTACAAACTAGAGGTGGCGAAGAATTTGAACAAGAGGAGAGTGAGCCGTGTCGGATAGAAGTATGATAAAAATTTTCAATGCTAGAAATATTTACATATATATAGAATTAATAAATTTAATGTCAACAGAAAAAAATATGATTTATTTGTTTTTTTATTAATTACGTGAAGTTTTTTTTAATAATATTTTTACGAGAATGAGATTTTCTTCAATTTGTAACGAATTTTTATTCCCGTATTAAGGATTATGAAATTATTTAAATATTTTTTAGGGACACATCTCCAATCCATTATATATGGATAAAAGGTCAACAATAAAAAGGGGTTAGTAGAAGGTGTTGTGGTCCCAACCTCGTTGCAATTGCTCTAGGGCAATCCAACGCAGGGACAATTCTACGAAGCGGACGCCTGGTGGAACAATGGGGGGGGGATCCGCGGTCTTAAAAAAATGGTTCGCATTTGGCTTGTAGTTTGCGAGCCATTTTGACTTTTTTTGACAATTTTTGACTATAACAAAAAAGCTCTTGACCTGGCATGAACCCTTGATATACAAGGCTTCTCAGCAGTTAGCCGGGATAGCTCAGTTGGTAGAGCAGCTGATTCGTAATCAGTTGTCCCTATTAATAATTTCAAGTAGTTATAAAAAATGGACTGCATTTGGACTGCAAAATTTACTTTTTTACAATCGGGACAGGAACAGGGAACTGAACTCGGTTAGCTTCTTCTTTAAGATGACGCTGAGAAACATGTGCATAAATTTCCGTAGTCCGGTATTCAGTATGACCGAGCATATCCTGAAGTGTCCGCAAATCGCCTCCATCTTCCACAAATAAAGTTCCAAAAGTGTGTCGTAGGTCATGTAGCCTTAGATGGCCATACCCTGCATCTCTAAGCGCCTTTTTAACCTTATGGCTAATCGTATCTGGGTGCTTCCAACGTGGAAATACTCGTTCATTGTTTCTTGGCAAGCTTTCCAAAACAGCCCTAAAAATCTCAGGAATAGGGTAATAACGGCTTAGATGCCTTTTAGCCTTTCTGATATAATAGATTCCTTTCTCTAAATTTACGTCCTGCCAAGTAAGATTTAATAATTCGGACCGTCTCCGGCCAGTGGCCAGATAAGCAATTACAATCTTTTGCAAGTCTTCATCTTCAATTGAAGCTAAAAATTTTACAATATCTTTTTTTTCCATGAATTTTGGCGGGGACTTTGGGGTTGGTAACTCCTTGATCTTTCTGAAAGGGTTTGCCGGTAAATATTTCCAGTCCACTGCTTTATTGAAAGAACTACGCAAGTGCCTGAGATAATTATTGATTGAAAATACAGACAAATTCTCACGCTTGCACTTGGCGATTAATTGGTCGATATGCTTAATATTTAACTTGTCTAGTCGTGTGTTTTCTCCGGCAATATCGGCTAATTTATTCAGTGCCAGCTTATTGGCTCGATAAGTGTTTTTTGGCTGTGTTGGCGGGGCTGCCCATTCACAAAATTCCTTGATAAATTCACCTAGAGTTCTATTTGACTGACCGGATATTTCCCGGAGCCTGCCGGCTAGGTATTCTTTTTTAATGGCAGCAAAGAGAGCTTTGGCTTCTTTTTTATCTCTAGTTTTTAGAGACCTAGCTTGGCCACGTTTAAACTCTACGTACCAAATCCCGTCTCTCTTACGCTTAAACAATCTCATAGCAATTTTCATTGCCTGAGAGACCTCACGATTTCAAGAGCTTTTTTCGATAGTTCAGGTCGATAAAAATTATCTATACTCTCTCGATCAACGACCCACCGACCGTCCGGCTTATTGCCAATAATTTTACCTTCTCTGATATGACGGAGCAGGGTATTTCTACTCCGCTTGGCGTAAGCACATGCTTCTTTAAGAGATAGCCATTTCATATCCTGGCAGAAGGCCAACAGTTCCTTTTCTCTTTAAAGCGCTATATGGCAAGTGTAGCTTTCTACAAAGGAAGGCACATAATCATCACTGCTGCCTCTAATTTTTCTCCAACAGGCATCACAGCGATAGTTAGTCGTTGGCCTGCCGCAGTCGTGGCAGGGCCTCGTGCTTGGCTTGAGTTTTTTGGGCACATGCACAGGGGCAGGGCGGTAGTTTTTTTTGAGCTTTTGGTTGTCTTGTTTGTTTTGCTTAAGTGTCCAACCATGCCAGCCTGGGTGGATTCGGAATCCTGGGAAATGTTTTTTAGTTATCTCCTCAACATCAAGGTAGATTTTTTTGTCAACTTTAATCTGATAAACATATTTTCGTTCGTGGCGTCGCGGTTTCATCAACCAGCCAGCTGGGTAGCGGCCTTGAACTCTCGTGCGCTTTAACCTTCCCAGATTTGATATCTTATAGCCAGGGTATCCATTTAGCGGCTTCCATATTTCTTTCATGCTCAACCTCCTATCAAAACCCCAGCACGGGGTCCGCGTTCCGGGCTGTGCCTTCAATCAACCCCGCTGCCCAAGGACAGCAAGTTTGCATTTTAAATCGTTTTTTATATTCCCTGATTTTTGTATCTCGTTCTCTTCTTTTTTGTGCCCAGTAGGCGTCTTGGCAGGCTTTTATATGAAACTTGTGGTCTTTTCTTTTTGGAGTAAATTCTTTCCCACAATATAAGCACTTAGCCATCAAAACACCTCCCATACCTGTTTAACAGCCCAGTCTCCCCACTCCTGGGACTGTACATTAGAACAATTTTCATCAAACAAGAGATAGAGCTTATATAAATTTTCTGTAATTTTGCTTAAAAAAGTTGTGTCAGTATTGTTTTTGCTTTTTGTACGTAATGTGAACAAGATGTCTTCTGTCAGAGCCAGTAGAAAATTTAAATAGTCATCAAAGGCTATCTGTTCGCTGTCCTGGATTTTATTAAACATAACCAGGGCCTTATTCCTGACAGTCCTTCTTGTCCTGTCTATATCCCTGGCTCTAGCCACCAGGATTGAGTTCAGTCTGTCCCTCCAGAGCTTTATCGCTCTAATGTAAGTCCATGCCCTGAAAGGGACTTTTACGTCTTTTGCAAATTTCACAAACGGATCGTCCGCTAAAAGGTGCACAAGTAACAGCTTCACCTGGTCTTTTGTGCTCATCTTCACCCCTTTAATTTTCATTCTCCCCGGCCACCCCTTTAGGCCGAGGAGTTGTTTTTTGCCCCGTTACGCACTCACCAACTACTCAAACGGGCAAGCAAGGAGGGCAACTTGCCCTTTCGTTGACTCTACACGGGGCCGGTAGCGTATATGTGTTAGGAGGAACTTTTATTTTTTTTCTTCCACAACCTCAGCCTCTATGAAATCCATTTCAACATTGCTTGTGCCTTCCGGAGTTTCTTTAACTTTCTTCACAACCGCCTCGTCTGGCACACCATATTCCATGATTTCGGGGCTGACAGGCAGATACTTAAACATTGACCTAATGACCGTTTTCTTAGCCATTTCATCATAATCAGTGTTCCAGGGAGAGAATGACGAACTGGCTGTAGCGCTCCTTTTTCTGCGCTTTTCTATTTCTTCTTTTGACATTACATTGATAAAGTACCCGCCGTCCTTAAATTTTGCCACGCCATAGTAGGCAATAGGGGCGCCTCTATCTTTTAGATTGGGCCTGTGAAATAGATTTGGGTTTAATCCCAATTCGTAATCAAACTCATCATTTTCACAGACCACCTCAGCGTAAATACTGCTGATCTGTCCGCTTCTGCGAGCCAGGTCGATCATGCCTTTGTACCCAATGATAAACTGGCACTCATCTTTGTAGGGCACATAGTAGCAATGCCCCAATGGGCCAGGCTCTAAGCCAAGTTGAGCGGACAACATTAAAGCCCCAAGCAGTGACTCTTTTTTGCAGTTAAGCAGTTTTGGGTTGCGCCTGATTTCGGTGGTCACAATTCTTGCCAGTCTATCTGGGGCCAGGTGGCTTGGCAGCGCCTTCTGTATTGCCGGAGTCATCTGTTTTATGAGGTCAAAAATAGTCTGTGGCTTATCTTTTTTAGCGACTTGACCGTTGCCGTTACCGTTGGCTTTTGCCTTCAACGCTTTTTTGACATCAGTCTCATTTTTCATGGTCAGAACCTCCCGCTGCTATTTAATTTGAAACCGTCTGTAAGAGCTTGGTTTTAAATACTTTTGATACAATTCAGGATTGTCTTTCTGGAAGGCCTTCGCGTCAAAGCGCTTGGATGTTACAGACTTCCAGAATATTTTATGCTCGCCGCACAGGGCTAGTTCATTGTCTTGCATGAGGGCCTTGAGCTTATTGGTCACTTCATCCTTTTGGGCCTTCAACTCCTTTTCCTGCTGGGCTAGCTCAAAATATCGCTCTAGCAGGGCTTTGGCTTCGTCATCTTCCAGGACAATGGTTTTGGCGTTGCTTTCAGGATAGAGCTTTGATAGGAGTTCCGTACTGGTTTTATTTCCGTCTGGCTCTGGCATAACCCCGGCAAGCACATGGTTGTGCCAGAAGTCAGACTCTACTTTTATCAGGTCTGCAATTATCTCCTCATCCCTATCAATCCGAAAATATTTAAAAACTCTCCCTCCAATCAGGACTGCCAGGTAGGCGTATTTATACCCTGTCACTGCAAGATAATGATGTACTTGCAACTGATACATCGGTGGGACTTCTTCCCAGTTTTTAAGGCTGTAAGCAGATGACGTTTTGCATTCCAGTACACCAGGACCCTCATCATTTCCCACAATAACTCTGTCCAGGTTGGCCAACATAAAGGGTACTTCTTTATGTTTAAGGATCGAATTTACGCGTCTTACCTTCAGCCCTGTCCGCTCTGAGAATTCCTGGGCGACTATGTCTTCAAGCTTTCTGCCCCAGTACATGGCTTCGTTATCTTCTGGCGGATCTATTTCTCCAATTTTTTCCAGATAAACCTCTAATGGGGACTTGTAGGGATTTAACCCACACACGGCAGCGGCATCACTACCACCTATGCCTTTACATCTGGCCTCCAACCATTCTTCTCTTGTCATTCTAGTCATAGTGCCTCCGTTACTGCGCGGTGGCTTGGCTCCCATCCTTCTATGTAAAGTTCGCCATAAAGCTCCTGTCCCATTACTTCGGTTTTGATGCGCAGGGCGTTTTCAGGGGCAATAGTTATGGCTTTATCGTACCCGCACACCGGACATTTCCCGTGCCATTCGTGTGGTATTGCCGTACAGTTCAGGCACATCTGCCTTCTGTCTTGTGGTAAGCTAACTGGAAACATAGTCATCCTCCTCACTTTTCATCTTAGATCTGAACTTCTGGGTAATATTCAAAAGCCTCAACCTTCCCTTCGCCATTCTTCTCAAACAAAACTTGCATTTCCATTTCTTGTGTTGGGGCCAGCTTTGATTTTGCTTGAAAGGTTACTTTGCCCATATTCCTTTCTTCATTGGGTTGTATTTTAATGGTTAGTGTTACCACCCTTGGCTTGCAGGGGTCGGTTGAAGGATTAGCTATATTTTGAAGACATTCATGGATAGCGTTATCCACAGCCGCGACAGCTGCCCCATCAGCCAAGGTTGCAAGCGTTAATTTTTTCTCCATTTTGACCTCCGTTTCTTTGAATTGGCATTGCCGGTCTCAGACCTCGAAACTCCACCTCGCACTTGGGGCATTTCCAGGGAGATTTGAAATCATATTGCCGGTCTAACGGTATGAAAGAGTCGGCATTTCCTGAATGCCCGCAGTTTCCACATGTTATTTTTACCCACATTTTTTTAGCCCTCTTTTTAGCAATCCCTCCACGAGTTTTAGTGTCCCCACCAGCCCTCCCGCGGCTATATGCCTATCGGTTGAGCACCTTTGCCGCCCCACAACAGGCCTTTGGACTTGCCTCTCATGGCAGTGGGTCAGTGTGCCGTTGTGTTGGTAAGAATGGTATACAATTGGCAACATCATGTCAAGATAGTAGTATACAAATATTGAGTATAGGCAAAAATATCCCTTAATAAAAATTTTCAATCATTCTTGAACAAATGTTTGTTGCTTTAAGGACCCGGTTTAGTTGGACTTGATTTTTCAGGGAGGGTTGTTACAGAATGGTGGGGGAATAATAAAAGCGTTCGGTGTTTTTAATAACGGTGTTATGAGAAATCCAGAAAGGGAGGGGACAAATGGATTTAATTGACAAAATAAGGGAACTAGCCTCAAAAATTCCCCAGCAACTTAATCATCTTCAAACAGAAGAGGCCACCAAAACCGCCTTGATCATGCCATTTATTTCTGCTCTTGGTTATGATGTTTTTAATCCGCTTGAGGTAATTCCTGAGTTCACTGCTGATATCGGGACCAAAAAAGGTGAGAAAGTAGACTATGCTATTAAAAAAGATGATAGCATTATTATGTTAATTGAATGTAAATGGAGTGGGTGTGATCTTGATAAGGAACACGCCTCTCAACTTTATCGGTATTTCTCAGCTACAGACGCACGATTTGGAATTCTTACAAATGGAATAAAATATCTTTTCTTTTCTGATATCGAAGAACCGAACAAGATGGATTCAAAACCATTTTTTGAATTTGATATATTAGATTTTGAAGACCATCACATAAGACAGCTTAAAAAATTTTCAAAATCTGCTTTTTCCCTTGAAGATATTTTAACTACGGCAAGTAAATTAAAATATACTGGAGCTATTAAAAAAATTCTCGAACAGCAACTTGAAAGTCCTTCTCCTCAATTTGTTCGGTTTTTTGCTTCGCAAATTTACGATGGCAAACTAACTCAAAACATTATAAGTAAATTTACTGGAATGGTAAAGGATGCTCAACGACAGTTTATAAATGATAAAATAAATGAAAGGTTAAAATCTGCCTTATCTGCTGATGATCAAAATAGGGAAGAACAAGCAAGTGATGAATCTGTTACAAAAAATGACGACAATGGAATAATAACTACTGAAGAGGAAATTGAAGGTTATAATATAGTTAAAGCTATTCTTAGAGAAGTAGTAGATGTAAACAGGGTAGCTATGCGTGATAAAAAAAGTTACTGTGGTATCTTGCTAGATGATAACAACCGCAAGCCTATTTGTAGGTTGCATTTTAACACCTCACAGAAATATCTTGGCTTGTTTTCACAAAAAAAGGAACAAAAGGTGCCGATTGATAATTTAAACGATATTTTTAAATATGCTGAGCAAATCAAAGCAGTAATTTCGGAATATGATACCTAAATATTAGCCAGCGTTTTTCCTTCTCTTACTTTTTGCTTAACAGAGGCAAGCTCAAGACAAAATCTCACCGACCAGAGGCCAGGAGGCGGGAGGCTGTTGACTTGTGGAAAAAGATGGGTAAAAGTAAAATCAAAGCAGTTGTGAAAAATAGAACAAAAAAAGAGAGATGTTTAAAAATGTTTACAGGGCAACAATTATTGATTGCTTCCTATACGGTTAAAAATGTGCTTGATCCTCTGAAAGATGATTTTGCAAAATATTTGTATGATGAATATAAGGATATCTCTATATCTACACCCAAGGATGCCCTGCTTGGTCAACCCAACTCAGGGAACTTTAATATAATTATTGGTGAGCCTCCTGTTCTTGTATCAAGACTTAAAAGCTTAAATTTCGAGTTAAGAATTTTTTCTAATAAACTTGATCTGGTAAAACAACACCTTGAAACAAAAGATTTTGATTTAAAAGAACTGTTTGAAATTTTAGATAAAATTATAAAAAAGTTTAACTTGGATATTGTAAGAATAGGTTGTGCTTGGGGATTTAATAAAAAGATAGAAAAAAATATTATTACCAAATTATATACTAATTTTTGCAATGAGCAAGAAAAGGGCCTTATAGGATTCACTCATGAAACAATAAAACGGTTTGATAATTTTTACAATTTATTCGTTGGGACAAAAGTATCAGAAAAAAATGATGCAAATGACGTTGTTATGGTACATAGTACATTAGTAGATGCCAATACAATTCCATCTAAAGAAACTCTAAACAATGAAAAAGATAAACATTGTGAAAAAATAAGAGAATATTTAATGAAGGGATGGCAACATATAAATACATTACTAGAATATTAAGGTGTTATTTATGGATCAGGTAATAAACGCAGAGTTTAATTCATTTTACGGTGGGACTGGAAATTATAACTACTTTAATGAAAGAAGAACTGAACAATTTTTTGTTCAGAAAAATAGATACATTGATCCAATATCAGTATGGGAAAAATTCCTACATTCTATTACGACAAGAAGCACTTTTGGTTCTTATGATTTGATTAATTTGTCAGGTTATTCCATTATTGAAGAGAATTTAGGGCTAGAGGAAAAGGTAGCGGAAATAATAAATTTTATTGAAAAACAAAAAATTATTTTTTTAGAAAACAGGAAAGATTTTGACAATTGTTTAAAAAACTTATCCGTTGAAGAAATTGAAAGTTTACATGACTTCCTGGTTAACATCGTAAATTTCTTAAATAATAATAAAAGAAAGGCAACAATTTATGTACACGATGACCAAATTTGTATTTACATACTTTTTAAAAGTAATGAATCTACTTATAAAATAGATGAAATTATAAATAAAATTTATGATTTACTGGAACAAAAAGAAGTGTTTGCATTCGTAAATATTGGAGAGGAATTTGAAGAATAATGAGAACCACTCATAATTATGACTGGAATGAATTTATTGATTTTAGCGAAAAATTATTTAACAGTCTATCTTTAATAGAAT
>NZ_CEYAEZ010000028.1:0-28101 GCF_982781345.1 Desulfovulcanus sp. | reverse complement strand
AAAACCGAACCCCTAAACCACCGCCTTTATTAAAAATTTTAACCGGACACTAGTGCCCTACACTATTAAGTAGAAGGATCAGTGCTTATAGATACAATCACTAATAAAGGGACTTATTGTATTTGGTATAGAGGAAATAAAATTAGAAACAACTGGACCGGACGAGAATAAATGAATATCAGAACTTACACGTTGGACAGGGGACTTAACCCCAAAAACTAGCAAAAGCATCTGGTCTCTCTGTAAGACAAAATATGTTAAGCTGGTCACCAAACAAAGAGATACATCAACTGCTAAAATCCAGTTTGTCCATAAAACTAAACCTTCCAAGAACACGATAAAATTTGTCAAACAACGAAGAAAGTATATTGGCCTATTTGATCCATACATTTGTATAAGTCTCTATTCTGTGTCAGCAAAAATTTTCAAAAAAAATATCAAAATTGTTAAATTAAATTTTAATTTTTCCATTTTTGTTGAAACAACAATTTTCTCTTATGCTAAATTTTTTTTGCCTTACATCTTGATTTGTCTATGATTACTGACAAAATCTGGCCAGCTATGAACGATGGCATTTTTTTTGTATAAATGTCGTTACGTTATTTGAAAAAACAATTTTTTACACGTCCACCAAACTAATCAGCCAGTTACTTTATTACCATAGCAGAAGTGAAAAAGAGGGGTGTTAGAAATTCTTAACGAAAATCTAAAACCATGGTAGAAAAAGAGTGTGCTCCTGCTATCCAGATAAACTCTCTAAAGGAGAAAAAATGGAGACAGTGTTAAAATTGTTGGATATCGAAGATATCATTATACATTTTCAACCAATCATTTCTATCAAAAGAAAACAAATAATAGGAGTCGAGGCTCTTTGCCGGGGAATAAACAAGAATAAGATAATTCCACCAAACATCTTATTTTCTCGTGCTAGAGAAAAAAAAATAAACATTGAGTTTGACAGACTATGCAGAGAAAAATCATTAGAATCTTTTTCTAAAATATATAATAAAAACAACAAGTTAATCCTTTTCTTAAATTATGACTCATCAACTTTGGAGGAAGGAGTAGTTAGCACGGGATATACAAAAAATATAATAAAACAAAAAGGCCTTCCCCCACAAAATATTGTAATAGAAATTTCTGAAAAAAAGATTTCAAATACCGCTGCACTTAAAGAGTTTGTGCAAACTTATAAAAACTATGGTTTTTTGATCGCGCTGGATGACGTAGGAGCCTCCTATTCAAACCTAAATAGAATTCCCGAGTTAAAACCTGATATTCTCAAAATAGACAGAAGCTTGATTGCAGATGTTGATAAAATATGGCGTAAAAGCAAGGTTTTGAAATCTTTTTCTTTCCTATCTAAAGAAATAGGCATTTTGATAATTGCGGAAGGCGTAGAGAAAAAAGAAGAAATTTTGCAGATATTAAAATTTGACATTGATATATTTCAAGGATTTTACTTTGCAAAGCCTGGCGACCCCTCATTATTAAACTTTGACGAAACTGTACGCAAAACAAATAATCTATCCTCTCACTTCCAAAATTCGATGGTTGATATTTTTCGAAAGAAAAGGAAACAACACCAGCACTATAAGAAAATTATCTCAAAAATTATCAATAGCCTTTTAAATGAAATACGAGTTGTTGATGTTACTTACTTTGAACAAAAGCTAAAAGAAATCGTAGAATATTATCCAGATATAGAATGTGCCTATATAATAGACAATAATGGAATCCAAATTACAGACACTATTTTTCATCATAATTTTATTCCAAAAGCAAGAGGTCCTTTATATAGACCAGCCCAAAAAGGTGACGATCTTTGTTGCAGAGATTATTTTTACTATCTAATTAACTGTAATATATCATCTTATGTTACCGACCAATACATATCACTAGCTACTGGTAATAAATGCGTAACCATTTCCAACTT
Source organism: Desulfovulcanus sp. (assembly GCF_982781345.1). NCBI lineage: Bacteria > Pseudomonadati > Thermodesulfobacteriota > Desulfovibrionia > Desulfovibrionales > Desulfonauticaceae > Desulfovulcanus > Desulfovulcanus sp. The sequence goes on along the minus strand of NZ_CEYAEZ010000028.1, from coordinate 26,165 downwards.
ATTTAAAAAAGACAATAAAAAGTTTATTCTTTGTGTAGATATTAAAATTGATGACATCTAATTATAACATTAACTTTCATAATGGAAGCACAAAAAAAATCAAATTAATACGGTTCTACATTTCCATAAGCATGGCCACCTCGTCGCACTCTGGAAATTTAGGGCACCGCAGACAATCGGCCCAGACTTTTTGAGGCAGAACATCCTTGTTTATTTTTTTAAACCCTAACTTTTCAAAAAATTCAACCTGATAGGTCAAGGTAAAGACCTTATAAATACCTAAAGTTACCGCATCACTTAAGCAGGCTTCCACTAAATTTCGTCCCCAGCCCTGCCCTTGCAGCTGAGGATCAATTGCCAAAGATTTAACTTCAGCCAAGTCTTCCCAAGCTATGCTTAAAGCGCAGCAGCCAAAAACTTCATTAGTATCCCTATCCGCGACCACAAAAAAATCTCGCAGGTGACTATATAATTCACTATATGATCTGGGCAATAACAACCCCTGGCGTGAATAATCCATTAATATCCGATGGATCGTCTTCACATCGGAAATTCTGGCCTTACGCAAATACGCGTTTATTGTTGGCTCCTTTTTTGAATTCATTGAATTAAGTCCCGCGTCGAAGGAAACACAAAATTTATTAAATTAAAAATAATTTGATCACTTAATCACAGCAAAAACTTGGTCGAGCTGTTTAATCTTTCAACAATTTATTGATCACTTTCTCCAATTGCTCAGGAGACACGTAGCCTTCATGCTCCAGCACATTTTCCCCTTCCTGGTTATAGACAACCAGTTTGGGCAAGTTGCGCACCCCAAAAACAAGATTGACATCAGGAGTGGCCCAGAAAACCGGATAATTAATTTTATTTTTTTGTAAAAAAGTGCGTAACATATTTATATTTTCATCAACAGAAACCCCCAGGATCAAAACCTCCCGGCTATATTTTTTGCGTATCTGCATAAGCCCAGGAATTTCCATACGACAGGGTGGACACCATGAAGCCCAGAAATTCAGAATGACGACCTTACCGCTGGCCTGCGCTATGCGCGAAATCAATTGCTGATGATTAATGGTAGGCACGTCAGATACCTCTCCTGCCCACCCTGATCCCGTCCAAAACAAAAATATTATAAAAGTAATAATCGTTAACCTTCTCATGATATTTCTCTCACCTTATTAACTTATTACCAATCTCTCATCTTCCCATTCACCCTTTCGCCCAATCACTTTTCCACCAGGGTCTGCGCCAATTTTACAGCGGCCACTGCATCGCTAGCATAACCATCTGCGCCTATTTTTTGGGCAAAAACTTCAGTTACCACTGCCCCTCCAACCATGACCTTACACGGGATATTCTTTTCCCGAATCAACTTAATGGTATCCTCCATTTTGACCATAGTTGTAGTCATCAATGCGGACAAGCCTACTAGAACGGCCTTGTGTTCCTGCACTGCCCGAACAATTTCTTCCGCAGGGACATCCTTGCCCAAATCCAGAACATCAAACCCGTAATTCTTGAGCATCAAACAAACAATGTTCTTGCCTATATCATGGATATCGCCTTCAACCGTGGCCATGATCACTTTCGGCCCTTTTTTCTTTCCCTTTTTCTCCAAAAAAGGCTTTAAAAACTCAAAGCCTTTTTGCATGGTCTCGGCACTAAGCAGAAGCTGCGGCAAAAAATATTCTTTTTTCTCGTATTTTTCCCCCACCTCGGTAATAGCCGGGATAAGCTCTTTATCCACCAGTTCAAAAGGCTCTCTACCCTCTTTAACCTCCTGTTCAAGGAGTTCTACAATTCTATCTTTATCCCCTTTAATTACTGCTATCTGTACTTTAGAAGCGTTTTCACAAGACAGATCTTTATCTTGTTCCTTAACTATCCTTTGCTCGCCGGGTGACCAATGAGAAAATTTGGCAATAAATTCTCCGGCCTGGGGGTCTTTAGCTAAAAGAACATTGGCAGCATAAAGGGTTTCCTGAAGACGAACAGAATTGGGATTGGCAATAAAAGAAGTCATCCCGTGAGCCAAACACATGGCCAAAAAAGTAGAGTTAATCAACTCCCTGGCCGGAAGACCAAAAGAGATATTGGACAGGCCCATGATGGTTCCCAGGTCCCATTTTTCTCGACAATAGCGGATAACTTCCAGGCAGGCCATGGCTGCCTCAGGTTTAGAGGAAACCGTCAGGGCCAGGGCATCAACTAAGATGAGCCTTTTGGGAACATTCAACTCAAAGGCCCTGGCAAGTAGAGACTCAATAATACTCAATCTTTCCTTGGCAGTGACCGGCAACTTCTTTCCCTTCAGGGGCAAAAGAATGAAAGGTGCTCCAAAATCACGGCAAATCGGGCCCAACCGATCCATCTTGCCCTCTTCCCCGCTAATAGAATTGACTAAAGCTGAGCCTGGATATTGGTAAAGACTTTCCCTTATCGCCTCTTCACTACTGGAATCCAGGCATAACGGACAGTCGAATCTGGATACTAAAGCAGCAATCAAGGCCGGCAGAACTTCTTGTTCATTAACCATGGCAGCGCCAACATTCACATCCAGAACAGAAGCCCCCTGCTCAATCTGTTCCTGCGCCAGTTCAACAGCCCTTGTTAGCTGCCCCGCCTGTAGTTCTGCACTCAAGTCCTTTTTGCCTGTAGGATTGATACGCTCGCCCACAATCACCGGCTTGAATTCAAACCCAAAAGGAACGGACTGACTTCTGGATGTCAATACTATGCATGGCTTTTTGGAAGGGCTTGGGGGGACATATTTCCGGTCTTTAATCTCAGCACAAAGAGCGCGGATATGTTCGGGTGTAGTTCCGCAACATCCGCCCAGGGCTTTTACGCCCAGAGAAACAAATTTCACCGTTTGCATGGCAAACTCTTGCGGACTCAACCTAAACACTGTCTGCCCATTTTCCAGCTCAGGAAGACCTGCATTTGGCTCAACCAGAAGCGGAATCTCAAGCCTTTGCAACATTTCCCGGACTACGGTCAAAAAACCTTCCGGCCCGGCACTACAATTGGTGGCCACCAGGTCCACACCCATATTCTGCATGGTGTCAATAAAGGTCAGCCCGTCTGTCCCGGTAAGGCTTGCGCCCTGTTCAAAGGTCATGGAAATACCTATGGGCAGATCACATACTTCCCTGGCTGCAACAACAACGGCCCTGGCTTCTGCCAGGTCAAAATGCGTCTCGCCCAAAATCAAATCCACTCCTCCCTGGACAAGGCCCAATATCTGCTCTTTAAAGGCCTGAACCAGTTCGACAAAACTTACATCACCTAGGGGCTTGATCATCTTGCCGGTAGGACCGACACTGCCAGCAACAAAAGCCTTGTCTCCAGCTGCCTTGCGGGCCACTAAAGCCATTTCCCTGTTAAAGCGTTTGACATCAATATCTGGGCCTAACTTGAATCTGGTTCCGCCAAAGGTGTTTGTAGTCACTACCCGGGCACCGGCCTGAATATAATCCTTATGGATACTCTCGATAACCTCTGGGTGCTGGTAGCCGAATATCTCTGGAGACTGACCGGGCTTAAGACCTTTGGCTTGCAAGAGTGTGCCCATGCCTCCGTCAAAGATTAAAATCTGATTGTCTTCTAAAGCTTTTCTAAACATCTTACGCTCTTATAAAGTTTAAGATTCAGGGGTATTGGTTAATAGTAGCCAAAACAAGATATAAAGTATACAAAGAACTACCGTCCGTTGGTGCCTTTGACGAGACAACAAATCCAGTGAACGCAATAAACAAAATCCTTGAAAAGGACAAATAAAAACTATAGTTCTGAACTGGAAAAGATTTATATTTTAGCGTATAAACAAATGTGGGGTTCGATACCTAAAACTAAATTTGTAATTTAAAGTGACGACGCCAATTCTCACGCGCAGGAGAACAAAGCCCATACGAATAATACCCTGCAATATAGAGTCTGTGGCCAAGCCCCATTTTTTTGACTACCAGATTAGAAATTCTGGTTTCTTGAAAGCATTGCAAAGGGCTGGGTAAACCATCTTGACGAAGCTTGCGGATAAGCAGAGCATCGGGGGGACAAAGCTAAATTTCTGGGACTATTTGCCATAACTATCGGCAATAAAAAGAATATTCATTTATCCTAAATGTACCTTATGCTCTGCCCGCAAGCAAGCTATAGATGGGTCCAGGCATTTGCACCAGCATGAAAGAAATCAGAATTGAAAAAAATTATGAAAAATTGTCGCCTGAGTAAGTTTTGGCCACAGACTCTTTAAACCAAGGACCCTAACCCGAAAAAAAGCTTTCAAAATTATGTCCAAAAATAAAGAAAAAAAAGAAAATAGCGATATCCACGTCCCTAAAAAAAACACTGACAATTTACCCGAAAACTTTGTTCTTCCTCCATCATCTTCGACACCTCCAGTTCCTGCAGATCCACTTAAAATCTATCTCCAGGAAATAAGCAGGTTCCCTGTGCTCACTCCTGAAGAAGAGTTTGAACTGGCCAGAAAATACCGTCAGGAAAACGACCAGGAGGCGGCCTTTAAATTGATTACTTCTAACCTCCGTCTGGTCGTGAAAATAGCTATGGACTTCCAGCGTAAATGGATGAAAAATCTGCTGGACCTTATTCAAGAAGGTAATGTGGGCTTAATGAAGGCAGTGCAAAAATTTGACCCAGACAAGGGCATAAAGTTTTCCTACTATGCTGCCTTCTGGATCAAGGCTTATATCCTCAAATTTATCATGGACAATTGGCGCATGGTTAAAATCGGGACCACCCAAGCCCAACGCAAACTTTTTTACAACCTGGCCAAGGAAAAGCAGCGCCTTGAGTCCATGGGGATTACTGCTGACTCCTCAACCATTTCTAAAAACCTCCAGGTCTCAAAAGCTGATGTTGTTGAAATGGGACAACGCCTTAGTCAGCAAGACCTTTCTTTGGATATGCCATATGGCGAGGATGGGGATGTTACGCCTCTAAACTTTATCCCGGCTCTGGGAACAGGCATTGAGGATAAGCTCTTGCAGCAGGAAACTGCCAATTTACTTAAGCAAAACCTCCAGGACCTTATCCCCAAATTAAATGAAAAGGAAAAAGATATTCTGGAACTGCGCCTGCTGGCTGAAAGTCCTCTGACTTTGCGCGAAATAGGCGAAAAATACGGGATCACCCGCGAAAGAGTCCGCCAGATTGAAGCCAGGTTACTGCAAAAGATCAAAGCCCATTTAAAACAAAATATTGAAGACTTCTCCGAAGACTGGATTCTAAATGATTGAAAAATTTAATGCCCTAAAAAAAGAAGCTAGAATTCTGGCTCAAAATTTTATTCCTCAGTTTTACTCCGATTTCGCAGCTGAGTTGTCCAAGGCCAAGGACTTCTTCTTCAACCATCCCTTAATCTTTCGCCTACGTGAGGATGTCTTGCCTTTTTTACATGATCGCTATGGACATGGTATTGAACATTCCAAAAAAGTAAGTATTGAGGCCGGTGCCTTGGTTCTTATCGAAGGCAAATATTTGCCACATGCCGAACTAAGACACCTCTGCCTTCTGGCTCAAATGTCCGGACTCTTACACGATATTTGTCGTTTGGAGCCTGACCATGCCCTCAAAGGGGCCCTGTTCTGCAAAACAATTTTAAAAAATTACCCTTTAGATGATACAGACATGGCTGCAATCACCCTGGCAATAAAAAACCATGAGGCTTTCAAAGAAATTTCGCCCTGTGAAGATGATAAAAGCCTTTTTTTAAGCAATGTCTTATACGATGCGGATAAATTCCGCTGGGGGCCAGATAATTTTGTGACCACCCTGTGGGAAATATGTAATTATGAAGAATGGACCATAGAGGAAATTATTGCCAGATTTCCTCAGGGGCTGGAAAAAATAAAACTTATAGAGCCTACCTTTCGAACACTAACTGGTAGGCTGTATGGCCCTGAATTCATACGCTGTGGCTTGAAAATAGGTAAAATCATTTATCAAAAATTAAATCAGACCTTTAATACAGAAATGCTAAATAAGCATAGTCTTAACAAGACTGAATTTTATAAAACAAATACTAAATAGCAAACAGGAAGTCTTATCAACAATGAGTAAAATCATCATTATCCTTATCATCTCTCTAAACTTGATGGCATCCTGTTTGCCCAAGAATCAAGGTGCAAGTCCAGGAGCACTTGAACTCTCACCACAAGCCCGCTCCTCCTTTTATTATTTACAATTCCAAGAACTGAAGGATGAAAAAAAGTATGCTCAAGCAGAGGCAGCTCTAAAACAGGCACTGGAACTGGACCCATCCCCATTCTTATATTTGGAATTGGCCAATTTTTATTGGCAGAATCTCAAATTCAGTGAAGCCAGAACCACCCTTAAAGAGGGTATCGAAAAATTCCCCCAATCCAGAGACCTCTACCTGTCCCTGGCTAAATCTTACCTGGCGGAGAAGAGATTTGACCATGCAGCCACCACCTTAGAAGAATATTTAAAGGTCAGTCCAGAAGACTACCCCATCTATCAGGAGCTAGCTGCTATCTATGTCCAGAACAAAAAATACGCCCAAGCCCTGGACCTGCTAAAAAAAGTTCCACCTCCAAGGCGAACCAAGATCATGTATTATTACCTTGGTCGGGCCAGCAGCGGACTGGGACTTAAAAATAAGGCTGTACAATTCTTAAAAAAAGCCGTTCAGATTGATCCAAAATTCATAGAAGCCTGGGCAGAATTGGCCTTTGTTTACGAATTAAACAAAGACTATGTGGAAGCTGAAAAGACCTACGCACACTTGTTGCAAATGGGCGAAGAGAGCCCTGAGTTACTTTTAAGACTTATTGATTTGAACCTGAAATTAAACAGTCCCGACAAAGCCATGCTCCTTGTGGACAAAGGCCCAAAACATGAACAATTCAAGCTGGAGGCAGTAAACAAATTCATCTCCAATAAGTTCTACTCCTATGCACAAAAAATTCTTGCCGAAATCATGTCCCGAAAAGATTTCCCAGCCCGTACTTATTTTTATTTGGCTATTCTGGCTTATGAAAAAGACCAAGACGCACAAAAGGCAGTGGATTTTTTAAACAAAATTCCAGAGGATAACAAATTTTTCCATCAGGCCCTCCTCTTTCGCATCCAGTTATTAATGCAACTGAACAAACTCGAACAGGCTATGAGTTTAACTCGCATGGGCCAAAAAAAATTCCCCCGCCAAAATCAGTTCTGGCTTTTGCAGGCTAACATTTATGAGATCAAAAACAAATTTACGCAGGCCATAAAAATTCTGGATAAGGCCTTAAAAAAATGGCCCGATGAACCAGAACTTTTATTCCGCCGGGGAGTAATTCTTGATAAAATGGGCAAGCGCGAACAGGCCATAACAACAATGGAAAAAATCATTGCCAGTCATCCTGACCATGATCAGGCCCTCAATTACGTCGGCTACACTCTGGCAGAGATGGGCAAGGACCTGGATCGGGCACTCGTTCTGATTCAAAACGCCTTAAAAATTGACCCTGACAATGGTTATTACCTGGACTCGCTGGCCTGGGTCTATTTTAAACAACATAAGATTGAAAAGGCCTGGCAAGAAATAAATAGGGCCATTCAATTTGTCCAAGACACCCCGGACCCAACCATCTGGGAACATTATGGAGATATTGCTAAAGCTCTAAACAAGCCAGACCTAGCCCTGCGGGGGTATAAAAAAGCCCTGGAACTTAAACCCAGAAACATAGAAGCCATCAAGAAAAAAATTGATGAATTGGCTGCAAGCAGGGAGCAGGACGCACGAGACAATAAGCAGGGGGACAGGAAGTCAAATTAGAGATGGAAACTGACAACTACAAGCTGCGCACCACGAGCCACGAACCACGGGCCATGAACTACAGACTACAAGCACTTGTTCTTCTATTTCTAATTCTTTTTTTAGGTTGTACCCCTAAAAAACCAATTCCTGAACAATCTCCTTCTACACTCTGGTCCAGGTTCTGGAGGAATCAGACACAAGATGACCTATCCTTTAAAATTAAAACCAGCATTAATTATTTTTCTGCCTGCCGCAAAAACCGGATCCTGGCCACAATATGGGGGAATCTGAATTATCCCATTCGAATGAATATAGAGGCAGGAATAGGTCAAACACTTTCCCTGTGGCGAGAAGATAAATACCTTTGGCAAGCCTATTTTCCTGCCCTTAAAACTCTTTACTTTCATCCTGATGGCCAAAAAGGGGCTACTGCCTTGGGCTATCCAACTCCGTTCAACCTTAAAGAGTTGGCCATGATCCTTTTGGGCCATTATAGTAAAATTGTTCCTAGCCAGTTTGACAAAGTCGAATTTAAAAATGGACTTTGGATATTTAGCTTCAACACCAGGAGCAAAGTAAAAGCACTGGCTTTAAATGAACAGGCCCGGCCAATTTTCTTAGCAGGTGACGTATGGCAGGCAAAACTCAACCAATATACTCAGGAACAAAACGATGCCTACGCCAGAAAAATAATCCTTCTCTTACCGAAGTCCGAACAGGCAGTCATCAGAATCAAATCCTTGCAAATAAAAAAAATACCCTGGGAGAAGCAACAACTGGCTCTTAACCTACCAGGAGATACGCAGAAAAAATTTATTAAGTTTTAGGTCTAACAAGGAGAATGTCTATGTAAAAACAAATTTTGCACCTTTGACAACAAATTAACTCATCCAACTCTTTAAAACAGCTTAAAACTTAAATGTTAAGACTCCCATGAAAAAATTCATTTTTGCACTGTGGGAGCAAGGAGGAAATTATGGAAAAAGTACCAAGTGAAAGTAGTTCTGAAAAAGGAAACGTACCGTCGTTAAGGGAAATAACAAGGCTTATACTAACCGGCTGGAAAGTACTCTTTGCTGAACTAAAATGGTCAGTTATAAAAATCTGCCGGCAATGGGAAATTAAACAACTAAAAAAAAGGCTGGATCAAGAATACACTAATCTTGGCCGCTGCATCTATGCCCAAATTCAGGAATTTCCTCCGGGCTCACTTGACACCTCTGAGCCAGAGACAGACCTTGCGCTTAAACAAATATCTTTTTTAAAGGACGAAATTGCCCATTTAGAAAAGGAGCTTGTAGAAATCAGGCAAGAATTGATTCAACGCAGGAAGCAAAAATTTGAAGAAGACCAACTTGCCTAAAATTTATTGACTTTAACGGATATGCCTTATTCCATACTGGCTGCCTGACATTTCCTAATGCCAGGACGGGGCAAATTACAGCGTTGTAAATCACAAAAGGAGAACAAAATGACTTCCAAACCCATAATTTTTGGTTCTGATCACGCAGGACTTGGTTTAAAAAAAGAGCTGATAGCTTATTTAAGCCCCAAATATGAAATAATTGATGTTGGCACCAAAGATGAAAACAGCTGCGATTATCCTGTCTATGCCCGCAAACTCTGCCAGGAGGTCCTTGATAGACAGACCCTGGGAATTCTTATCTGTGGTTCAGGCATTGGGATGTCTATAACTGCCAATCGTTTTCAGGGTATCAGAGCTGCGCTTTGTCTCAACGAGTATATGGCCAGAATGGCCAGAATGCATAATGATGCCAATGTTCTCTGCCTCGGAGACAGAATTATTGGAATAGACTTGGCCAAAAGCATTGTGGACGTCTTTTTAGAGGCCAGCTTCGAGGGAGGAAGACACTTGCGCCGCATCCAGCTTATTGATTCTTTAGAGTAGTTATTCAACTTTCGGAGTTGATTTTCGAGCGCATTGAATAAAATGCACTCTTCAATAGTTCAGTAATTACAGGATGTGAAATAAGTCCAAAGTTGAGTTAGTTAGTGCAGCTGTACATGCAATATAGGTGCTTCTCGTAATTTAGGATTTTGCTTTTTCTTTCTTAACCGCAGACGCACACAGACCGGAAGCAGCTGGCGACTTGAAGGCTGCTTCGGTGCTGTCCTCCGGTCAATGCCAAGAAAAAAATTCACGGTTTCAGGTAAAAGGGAAAATTTTTACTTGACTAAAACCATTTTTATTGTTGACAGCAGGGGCAGCTTGTACCGGGCCACACAAATTATTAATTGAAAAGGTGAAAAGGAGAATCGGAGGAACCGGGAAGGAAGAAGCTATGAAGGCCTTATCCTACTATCCACTTCTCCGTTTCCCCGTCTCTCCGTTTCATTTTTTAAAACCATTAACCCTATATAAACAATGAGCACATTAGATCAAAAAGCAGTAAACATTATCAAAGGTCTGATTATGGATGCTACCAGGAAGGCCAACTCTGGCCATCCTGGAGGGGCGATGTCATCAGCTGATTTTGCCTATATTTTGTACAAAGAATTTTTAAATTTCGATCCGGATAACCCTGAATGGTTCAATCGAGACCGCTTTATCCTTTCCGCTGGACATGAGTCCATGCTCCTGTACAGTCTGCTCACCCTTTGCGGCTTCTTAAAGATAGAGGATCTGAAAAATTTTCGTCAGTTGGGTAGCCGTACTCCAGGACATCCTGAACACGATCTGACTCCTGGAGTGGAAGCCACGACCGGTCCGCTTGGACAGGGTTTTGCCATGGCTGTAGGCATGGCTGTTGCCGAATCATTTTTACGGGGCAAACTTGGCTCAGATACGTGTGATCACTTCACCTATGTTCTTGCATCAGATGGAGACCTGCAAGAACCCATTGTCCTTGGCAGTGCTGCTCTGGCAGGACTTTGGGCACTAAACAAACTGATCGTTTTTTATGACAGCAATAAAATACAGCTCGCTGGCCCAACTTCCAGATGCGACGGTTCCAACTACAAAAAGATTTTTGAAGGTTTTTGCTGGCAGGTAATTGAAATTGACGGACATGATCACGAACAAATTCGTACGGCGATCAGGCAAGCCAGAGAAGAAAAAAACAGACCGACCCTGATTATAGGTCATACTACAATGGCCAAAGGCAGTGCCACTTTAGAAGGCAGTGAGACCACTCATGGCTCTCCGTTCTCACCAGAAGAGATCAAGGCAACCAAAGAGAAACTCGGTCTGCCCGTGGATAAAGAATTTTACCTGCCAGATGAAGTTATAGCCCATTTCCAGAGCCGTTTCCCCAGCTTGCGCGAACAAGCAAAAGAATGGGAAGAAACATTAAAAAACAACTTGAACAAAAACCGCGAGATAGCCAACTTCTGGGAATTTATCCACACTCCGGCTAATGATAGGAACTTCTCCTGGCCCGAATTTGATCCGGCAAAACCCCTGGCCACACGCAAGGCATTTGGTCAATGTCTTAACAAGCTCATAGACCAAATCCCTAATCTTATGGGCGGTTCAGCCGATCTTGATCCATCAAACCAGACTGTTCATTTCAGGGAAACAGCAGGCATTTTTAATAGTAATACTAACCCACAGGGAAGATATCTAGCCTTTGGAGTCAGAGAGTTTCCCATGGGCGCAATTTTAAACGGCCTCGCTTTGCATGGCGGAATAATTCCCTTGGGGGCCACCTTTCTGGTCTTTTCTGACTATGAACGCAGTGCCATTCGCATGTCCGCTCTGCAAAAACTGCCTGTCCTGCATATCTTTACTCACGACTCCTTTTATGTAGGCGAGGATGGCCCTACTCACCAACCTGTGGAACATATCAGCTCATTGCGTCTTATCCCTAACCTCCTGGTTTTCAGACCTGCTGATGCTAACGAAAGTAAATTCTGTTTTTCTCTGGCGTTAAAACAGGATAATCGTCCGAGTGTTCTTTTGTTTACTCGCCAGGGTTTACCCATACTGGATCTAAACCAGTATCCACAGATAGAAGATGGGGTAAAAAGAGGAGCCTATATATTACTCGACCCACCAGATCACGATCCGGAAGTTATCCTCATGGCCAGCGGTTCAGAAGTCCACTTGGCCATGTCAGTAGCGCAGCTATTGAAGCCCAAAAAAGTTCGGGTTATCAGTGTCCCGTGCATGGAGCTGTTTGACGAGCAAGATGAAGAGTATAAACAAACTCTTCTCCCGGATAATGTCCGGCAAAGATTTGCCATTGAGGCCGGACGCGCAGATATCTGGTACAAATACGTGGGTTTAGATGGAGCAGTCTTTGGCCTTGACCATTTTGGAGATTCTGCCCCGGCCAAAGAACTGGCCCAAAAATATGGTTTCACTCCTGAAAACATTGTTGAATTTGTGAAAAGTAAGCTTGTTGATTAAATTGAATGATTAAATGGTTAAATCAAATATTAACTGGTAGAATCAATCTACAAACCACTTTATAATTCAATCCGAGAGGCAAAAATGGAAGCCCCCCAAAGAAATTTAGCTCTTGATCTGGTGCGAGTTACAGAATCAGCAGCCCTGGCTTCAGCCCGATGGCTGGGAAAAGGAGATAAGAATGCCGGAGATCAGGCTGCTGTGGATGCCATGCGTCTGTCCTTTGATAGTATAGACATCGCAGGCAAAGTTATAATTGGTGAAGGAGAAAAGGACGAGGCCCCGATGCTTTACAACGGGGAAACTTTGGGCACAGGCATGGGCCCGAGGGTTGATGTGGCAGTTGACCCTGTAGAAGGAACCAATCTCCTGGCCTTTGGGCGGCCTAATGCCATTTCAGTAGTGGGAGTAGCACCTGAAGGGACCATGTATGATCCGGGTCCAAGTTATTACATGAAAAAATTAGTCGTCCCCCACGAGGCCAAAGATGTGGTCGATATCAATGCTCCGGTTGAAGAAAACCTGAAAAATACAGCCAAGGCCCTGGGCAAAGATGTAGATGACCTGGTAGTCTTTGTCCTGGATAAACCCAGGCACAAAAGTCTGATCCAGGAAATCCGCCAGGCCGGAGCAAGAATCCAACTGCACACAGATGGCGATGTAGCTGGTGCACTCATGGCAGTAGACCCCCTGGCTGAGGTCGACATAATGATGGGTACGGGCGGTACCCCAGAAGGCGTGCTGGCAGCTTGTGCCATCAAGGCCCTGGGAGGACAAATTCTGGCCAAGCTTGACCCTCAAAAAGAGCACGAAAAAAAGGCCCTGGCAGAGCTTGGATATGATCTGAATCAGATCTTCACTGTTGATTCCCTGATCAAAAGTGAAGATGTCTTTTTTGCGGCAACAGGCATATCCGGGGGAACTTTCTTAAAGGGCGTGCGCTATACCGGAGATGGCGCTGTGACCCATTCCCTAGTCATTCGCGGTAAAACCGGCACAGTTAGACGTATCCAGGCCTTTCATAAATGGGAAAAACTCATGCGCATAAGCGCAGTGAAGTACGATTAAAGAGAAAAAAGGTTAGAAGGCCTGTAGCCAAACCCTATTTTCACCGCTGATTGAAAGTCTTGGTTTCTGAAATGCATTACAAACGGCTTGGGTAACCCATCTTGACGAAGCTTGCGGAAAAGCAGTGCATCGGGATGGTTAGACTAAATACTTTGCGATATTGACCATAACTATCGATAATAAAAAGAATATTTGTTTACCTAAAATATCCCATTATGCTCTGTCCGCAAGCAAGGTTTAGATGCGTCCAAGTCTTTGTACCAGCATGAAAGGAACCAAGACTGGAATAAAGCATGGGAATTAAGTTGATAAAAAGATTTGGTCACAGCCTTTAAAAGGCTAAAATGTAAATGTTAATAGATTGTTTAAAGTCCTTATTTTTCTCCTAACATCTTTACCTCTTAATCTTTTAACCTCTCAACCTTTCCAATAGAAAACAACGTCTTCCCTGTTCTCATCCAAAAACTTTTCCACTGGCCTGGGTACGAGAAAGGTGATGTTTTCACCATGCAACCACTTGCGACGAACCAGGGATGAACTTATATCCAAACGGGGAAGAGAGAGAAAAAATATTTTCTTCCCCCGGTGTAAACTCCATCCTCCAGAAATGTTTTTGTCCACCGGCCAAAAACTGGTCACAAACTCATGAATCTCATCTTCGGTCTGGCCATGCCTGTCGACAACAACAAAATTGGCCAGATAAGGAAGGTCTCTGCCTTTAAACCATTGAGGGACTGTCAATAGATCCAGACTTCCCAGGATAAAAAAAAGCTCTGTTTCAGGCTCACGGCGGAAGAAAGTCTCTAACGTAACATAAGTATAGGATGCTTCCGGCCTTTCCTTTTCCATCAGGTTTAACTTTAACCCGTCCACGCCCTGAATAGACTGTTCGAGCATCTTTACCCGCCACTCAAAAGGCAGAACATTTTTCGTCTGTTTATGGGGAGGAATGTAGGCCGGGACCAGATGGACCTCATCCAGATGCATTTTTTCTCCCACTTCCAGAGCCAGACGCAAATGCCCAATGTGCACGGGGTTAAAACTTCCGCCAAGTAAACCAATTTTTTTCAATCTCTATCCTTGTTGATAGTTGAATAGTTTAATAATAAATGGCTTAATATTTGAATAGCCAACCAAAATACAACCCTCTTGCCCCCTGGTCTTTTGTCCCTAACTGACAAATAAATTTCACATCTCCAACAACATCTGCCTCAATCTAAAAATTTCATCCCTCACCTTTGCAGCCTGTTCGAACTCCAGTTCTTTGGCAAGTTGACGCATCTGCTTTTCCAGATTTTTAATCCGCCTTTCTATTTCTTCCGGAGTCAGATTATATCCTGTTAGATTTTCAGCTACACTAGCCTGAGAAACATCCGTATCCTGATGATAAAAATCATAAAGGACATTGCTTTTCTTCTTGCTAACAGTCTGCGGAATAATATTGTGCTCTTTATTAAATTCTATCTGTTTATTACGCCTCCGCTCTGTCTCCTCCATAGCCTTTTGCATAGACCGGGTAATAGTGTCAGCATACATGATAACTTTTCCGGAAATATTTCTTGCCGCCCTGCCGAATGTCTGGATAAGGGCACGGTAAGAGCGTAAAAATCCCTCTTTATCTGCATCTAGAATAGCCACCAGTGAAACCTCTGGCAAATCCAAACCCTCACGCAAAAGATTTATACCCACTAAAACCGTAAATTCCCCCTGTCTTAAGGCCTGGATAATGGCCACTCTTTCCAAAGTATCAATATCAGAGTGCATGTATTTGCTTTTGATACCCCTTTCCTGCAAATATTCAGTCAGATCTTCGGCCATCCTTTTTGTCAAAGTAGTCACCAACACCCGTTCGTCTCTTTGTTCTCGCATCAAACACTCATGCATCAGGTCATCCATCTGTCCTTTTGTAGGTCTAACCTCCACTTCCGGATCCACCAATCCAGTGGGTCGAATAATCTGCTCGACCACGACCCCTGCACACCTCTCCATCTCCCAGTCTCCAGGCGTAGCTGAGACATAAACGGTTTGGCCTATTCTGGCTAAAAATTCGTCAAAATTTAAGGGTCTGTTATCCAAAGCTGAAGGCAAGCGAAAACCAAATTCAACTAAAGTTTTCTTTCTGGAGCGATCTCCACAATACATGCCCCCTATCTGAGGGATGGTGATATGCGATTCGTCAACAAACAAAAGGAAATCCTTTGGAAAATAATCCAGCAAACAGGCCGGAGGCTGACCGGGTTTTCGGCCATCCAAATGCCTTGAATAATTTTCAATCCCATTACAATAGCCCATCTCCTCAATCATTTCCAGATCAAGCTGTGTTCTTTGCTCCAAACGCTGGGCTTCTACTAATTTATTCTGGTTCTTGAACCAGAGAAGTCTTTCCCTGAGTTCCTCCCTGATGGCGTCCATGGCACGCTTGAGATTGGCCTGGTCAGATACATAATGACTGGCCGGGAAAATCATTGTCTTTTTTATCTGTCCCTTTATCTCGCCGGTCAAAGGATCTGTCTCGTATATACCATCAATTTCATCTCCAAAAAACTCAATACGCAGGGCCTGTTCATGTCTATACGCGGGGATGATCTCCAATACATCTCCCCTGACCCTAAAAGTTCCCCGATGAAAATCATAGTCATTACGCTCATAATGCACTTCAATCAATCTGGACATGAGCTCTTCCAGACTAGTTTTTTGCCCTTGTTCAACAGGGATGACCATCTGAGCATAATATTCTGGTGATCCCAGCCCATAAATGCAGGAAACCGAAGCAACAATGATCACATCTCGCCGGGTAAGCAGGGCATGGGTGGCCGAGTGGCGGAGTTTATCAATATCCTCGTTAATAGAGGAATCCTTTTCGATATAAACGTCCGTGTGAGGTAAATAGGCTTCTGGCTGATAATAATCATAGTAACTGACAAAATATTCCACGGCATTATGCGGAAAAAGTTCCTTGAACTCATTAAATAATTGCGCAGCCAAGGTCTTGTTCGGGGCCATAATCAAGGCGGGCCTATTACACCTGGCAATTACATTGGCCATGGTAAAAGTCTTTCCTGAGCCAGTCACACCCAAAAGAATCTGGTCTGAAATCCCTTGCTCAATATTTCTGACCAGAGTATCAATAGCCTTGGGCTGATCTCCCTGTGGTTTAAATTCACTAACAAGCTTAAATCGTTGCATATTATTAGATGGTTAGAAGATTTGGAGGGTTTCAAGATTGGACAATCGAGATTGGAAATCCATTAAACGCAAAGAACCTGGTTTGACAAGAACTGATTTTTTCCCCTACTGATTTAGTGAAATCATCCGATTAATAGAATAGGTGTTGTTTTCGGCCTAAGTTGGGAGGAGAATATGGACGTACAAACCAGTTTCTCCATGGAGATGTTCACTCAAAGCCTCAAACAAAATCAATTTGGGGCACAACTGATCCAGAAAACACTGGACCGTATGGATTCTAATCAATATCAAAACAGTCTGGTTAATCAAGACCAGGAATTTCAAACATCGATTTTGCGTGCCGCCTACGAAGGCCGCGGCACTATGATTAATAAACTCGTGTAGTCAAACATATAAAGGCCGAAAACAACGCCACATTAAAGGCCCGGACCTAAAAAACTCATGAAAAAACATCTGCTCATAACTGTCAGTAAAGATTACACTGTTCAATATGCCATATGTTTTCTAGCTTATTTTTTTAAAAACAAAAAGGATTTGCTTATAGATCTATTGTATATTGCCCCTAATCCCAGGAAAAATATTGTGCTGGATCCAAGCGCAGGACAAAATGTAACAGAAGCCAAACACTTGGCCGCAACCTATAAACGTCATGGTTTTGAAGCCTTGCACAAGGCCCAAAAGATGTTGCTGGAATATGGATTTCGTGCAGAACAAATAAAAGAAGACTTTCAATTCAGACAGACATCGACAGCGCAGGATATTGTATTTTATGCCCGAAGTGGTTTCTATGATGCACTCTTATTAGGACGCAGAGGGATATCTCTTCTGGAAGAATTGATTGAAGATAGTGTGAGTAAACAGGTCCTTAATAAAAAAATTGATTTCCCCCTCTGGATCTGTCGTAAACCAGAAAAAAACCGCCAAAACATTCTCTTATGCACTGATGGGACTCCAGAAAGCCTTTGCGTGGCCGACCATGTAGGCTTTATCATGCAAAAACATACAGAGCATAAGATTACAATTTTCCATGTTCAAAACAATTCTTCCACTGCTGTTAGTGAAATTATCAACAAAACAAAAAAACAACTCGTAAACAACAACTTTCCCGAGCAGTTGATAGAAGAAGAGGTCGTCCGGGGTAAAAACACAGGCCATACAATCCTCAAACATGCCCTGAACAATAACTATGCTGTTATTGCCATGGGTAGAACAGGAGGGCATCAAAGCACCATGTCTAAACTATTTATGGGCTCAACCAGCTCTTACATATTTAAAAATCTAGACAGAGTATCCCTATGGGTATGCAAATAACCGTATTTTAAATTTTAGGTTCCCAGCGTCCTCAAGAATCCCCAGATATATTTCAAGGCTGTAAAGAAAATTATTACGCTGAGCATAGCTTTGATCCAACTGGCTGGAACATACTTTTGGCAACGAGCTCCCAAGTACATCCCAACCATGCCACCAAGGCCAAACAAAAGCCCCAAAAGCCAGTCTGGAGAAACTGCTTGGTGAGGATAAAAAGGGGCAATAGCCTGATAAAAAATCACCCCGGCGATGGAGGTGACAAAAGTACCCATTAGGGCTGCCCCAGCGATGGTATAAACAGGTAGGCGAAAAAATGAAACAAAAAACGGGGCCACTATGGAACCACCGCCAATCCCATAGACCCCCCCGATAATGCCCACAACAAAACTCAAACTAAAAATGCCTAAAGTTGAAAACTCAAATTTTTGTCCGTAAAATTCATAGCAGATTTTATTCAAAGAAAATTTTTGTACTTTAACAATGGGCAAGTCCCTTCCCAGGTCTCTTTTTTTCTGCCTGAATTCCCTAATCAACCGCTCAAACTTTTGTTCGCTGCTCTTTTTCATCCCGTGCCCGGGTCTGAGCAACTCTTTAATCATCTTAGTCCCGATATAGAGAAGGACCAGCCCGGCAAAAAACTTAAAATTTTTGGGATCTGGCAGATATACAACCCGGACAATGGCTCCGATAAACACCCCTGGCAAAGTTCCCAGCACAACCACCCAGGCCAAGGGCCAAACCATCCGCCCTTCTTGAAGGTAGCGATACACACCCGGAGGTATGGCCACAATATTAAAAAGCTGATTAGTCGCGCTCACTGCCGGCGAAGTAAAGCCAAGAAAACTCATCTGAAAGGGAAGAAGTAGAAAAGCACCGGAGACACCCCCCATAGAGGTAAAAAAGGATATGATTGAGGCCACCAAGGGCGGTAGCCAGATCGGTGTTTCTACTCCGGATGAGAAAAGCATATCATATCTGTCCTCTAAGCCTGGCCCAGGCCAAACCTAAATACTCATAAAAAACTCGCTCCATCTTTTCCAAGCCATCACTACTGGGGAAATAGTCCCAGAGATTATATCTCTTCTTCTCTTTGGCTAAATAATCTGTTGGAGAAGGAATGGGGTTTAAGCCCTGGGCCTGAAATAAAAGCATGGAGCGATGCATATGTGAAGCAGAGGTAACCAGGACAAATGATTTGTTTTGAAGGATGTTTTTTAATAGCCTGGCCTCGTCCTTGGTGTCTTTAGACTCTGCTTCTAAAATCATGTCCTATTCTTTCAAACCCAAGATCCTGGCCACCCGGGCCATAACCAAAGCATTGGACTGGGGATCGTTTAACCTGCCTCCGGAGAATATAATTTTTGCCTTGGGCAGTTTGCTTTTTAAACGCAGGGCTTCCACTACCCTGGCCAATGCTGAACGGCCAATCTGAGAATTAGGCGGCAGAACAGGCTCAGAATCATGACCTCCCCCCAGAACAACTATGAATTCCACGTCCTGAGGAACTTCTTGTAACGGACGATATTTATGCTCCAATGGGCTAAGAAGCTTGTCGGCCACAGGTCCTATACTCATTGCCGTAAGTAAACTTAAACCCACAAAAATAAATATCTTGCCGGCCCGCTTTTTATTGAATAGCAGGCACAAGAGGCCCAGGCCCAAAATTTCCACACATAAAGGAAGGGGAAATAACAGACGGGAAACGATCTTCTTAAATAAAAAAATCATCTTGCCCCAATAAACTTTTCTATTGACTTAAAAATTATTCTCTCGCTGCTATTCGTCTGCTGCGTTCGCTAAAATTTGTTTCTCCCGCACGCCTTGAGTTAATGACATAGATCACTCAGCTACACGCTAACTATCCACTCACCCAGCTACGCCTTGCTTCATGTAAAAGAAGCATATCAGCAAGAGTCATGAGAACCATAGCTTTAAGTACCGGAACAATACGGGGAATAGCGCAAATATCGTGACGACCGCCAATATTTATCTCTACAGGCTGATTATCCTTATTGATGGTTTGCTGTGGCTTGGCAATAGAAGGAATAGGCTTTACTGCTGCCCGGCAAATAATGGGCTGGCCAGAAGAAATGCCCGCCAATACCCCCCCGCTATTATTGCTTGCGAAACCATCAGGGGTAATAGGATCATTATTTTCACTGCCCAGAAGTCTTGATGCCTGAACCCCTTGTCCGATCTCAACTCCTTTTACAGCCCCAACACTCATCAAAGCGTAGGCCAGCCGTGCATCTAATTTATCAAAAACAGGCTCGCCCAATCCCACAGGAACCCCCGTGGCCATTATCTCTACAATTCCGCCCAGGGTATCACCGTCTGCACGAACTTCCTTGACCCTTTGCTCCCACCTGGGAACCACGTTTTTGTCAGCACTAAAAAATGGTAAAGTTTCTGCAGCCTGAATATCTTTAACCTCTACAGGAATACCTCCCAATTCTACAGTATAGGCAAAAACCTGGATTCCTCTGGTACGCAATACTTCCTGAGCAATGGCTCCGCCTACCACTCGTGATACTGTCTCTCGTCCTGAAGACCTGCCTCCACCCCGATAATCTCTGATTCCAAATTTTTGCGTATAAGTATAGTCGCCATGGCCTGGCCTGAACACATCTTTTATCTTGCTGTAGTCCCTGGACCTTTGGTCTTCGTTAGCAATATAAAAACCAATGGCCGTCCCCGTGGTTTTCCCTTCAAAAACACCAGAGAGCAGCCTAACCCGATCCTTTTCTTTTCTGGTCGTAGAAGAAATCCCCTGACCGGGTTTTCTTTTATCCAGCTCCTTTTGAATTATTTCCTCAGACAAAGGAATCCCTGCTGGACAACCCTGGACTACTCCCCCCAGGCCCGGACCATGAGATTCCCCAAACGTAGTCAAAGTAAAAAAACGGCCGTAAGTATCACCCATCTTCGCCTCTTAGCCTTTTAGTTTTTTAACACACGTCTCCACAAGTTCAGAAATACTCAGGCTGGCATCAAGAACCAGCTTGGCACATTGCCGATAAAGCGGCTCTCTTTCTCTCAAAACTTCCTGTATCTCTTGCTCAAGAGAGAGGTCAGTTAAAGCCGGGCGCATATTGCTATCATTATCATTTCTCAGTCTTTGCGCCAGAAGCTCCACCTGACCATGCAAATAAAATACATACCTGGAACTCTTTAAAATCTCCCTGTTAGCCGGGCGTAAGACGATCCCACCGCCAGTAGAAACCACTTGCGGTCCATGATTACTTATCTCCTTAAACGATCGTTCCTCTATATCTCGAAAATAGTCCCATCCCTTCTTAGCCACTATCCCCGAAATATTTTGGCCCATCTTATCTTGAATATAAATATCAGTATCCACAAAAGGTAAATCAAGCCGATGAGCCAGGGCTTGGCCTAATGTGGTCTTCCCACATGCCCTTGGCCCGATCAGATAAATATTTTCCTTATTCATCCCTTGTTACCTTCAGTCTTCTCCCCATCTTCTCAACTTCTTAACCTCTCATTTTCCCATCTTCCTTCACTTCATGGCCCATTGCTCAAACAACTCTTTAAGTTCTTCTTCAGAAAAAGACGGCTGGTCATACATTCCCTTAGCCTGTCTCTGTCTCCAGGCCTCGTATAAGATTATGGCTGCAGCCACAGAAACATTCAAACTTTGCACCATGCCCTGCATGGGAATATAAAGTTCATTAGGTACAAGAGCAAGTAACTCTTCATCCATGCCTCTATGCTCATTGCCAAGAATAACGGCTGTTGGTTTTGTAAAATCCCATTCAGTCAAGGGAACAGCCTTTTTGCTAAAGCCGGTGCCCACCAGTTTAAACCCCTGTTCTTTGAGCTCAGTAACCATTTTTTTTGCTTGTCTGTGCCTTATACAATCCACCCATTTCTTGGCTGAAGCCGAAGACTTTTTCCCCAGACAAGGGAAGGCCTCTTGAGTATAATAAAGGTGGACCTTCTGCACTCCAAAGGCATCACAACTGCGTAAAATTGCTGAGACATTATGCGGGTCGTGGACATTATTAATAATCAGAGTCAAGTCTTTCTGCCGTCTGGCCAGCACCTGACTGATTCTATTTAGTCTCTTTTCTGTTCTAGGCTTCTGAATTCTGGTTTCTGGATTCGTAAGACAAACTTTATGCATATCTTACCCTCTTCTATTAAGTAGAAGCTCAATTTAAATCGCGGCCCAAAGCTTTTTACCGTGAGTCATGACTAGAAACTAACTGCCACCCAAAGAAAAGCTTTCAGCTCCGAGCTTCAGCTTTATTGAGTTGTTTTATCTAACCTCCAATATGTTTAACATCCACACACTATACTTTTGCTTTAAAATAAACCAAATATTCTTGATTCCCTTTTGGGCCCTTGATCATGGCCGGAACAGAGCCCAAGAATTCGAGACCAAGCTCATTTTGTGCAAAATGAACCAGACTATTCAAAACTTCATTTATCTTTTCCTGAGATTTGACTACACCTTTAACGGTCTGTCCCCGGCCCACCTCAAACTGAGGTTTAACCAAGGCAATAACCTCGCCTCCTGGAGCCAGAAACTTTAAACTCGCAGGCAAAGTCAGGCGCAAGGAAATAAAGGAACAATCCAGAACAATCAACTGTACCGGCTCTGGAAGCAAATCAGATGGAGCATACCGGATATTTATCTTTTCCAAATTAACCACTCGCGGGTCTTGCCGCAGCTTCCAATGCAACTGACCATGCCCTACATCCAGGGCGTAAACTTTCTGTGCCCCCATTTGGAGCAAACAATCAGTAAACCCCCCGGTTGACGCGCCTACATCCAGACAGATTTTATCGTCAACCTCCACCTTGAAGTGCTCTATGGCTGTTAATAGCTTATAGCCTCCTCGACTGACAAATCGGTCCTGTTCTTTGAGTTTTAAACGAACTCCAGGTTCCACGCTCTGACCAGGCTTGGCAACAAGCACCTGCCGGCCATCCTTTTCCATAAACACCTGGCCAGCCATAATCAGTCGTTTGGCTTTTTCTCTGGATTCAGCCAAGCCCTGTTCATATAGTAAAATATCTGCTCTGATCTTCTTTTTCACACTCACGACTTTAACTTTGATAAATCTAAGAGGTTATGAGGCTGGAAAGCCAGGATGATTGGTTGTTGAAAAGAAGCTATGTGTTGTGCCTATCTTAACTTCTTATCTTCTCAACTTCCTAACTTCCTCTTTCACGCGTTACTGTGCCCAATGAATGAGGCCCAGGCAATGTGGGTCTAAAAGAAGTGGATGAGAAGGAAGAACCCTGACTGTAAAGCCAAATCTGCCTGTATTATCAGGTGTTATGTACCCTTCATAGAGAATCCAGCCATCACCGGTCTGACTCTTGGGCTGCATGGTTTCTGTTTTGCGGTCTGTGAAATTGCCTTCCACATCCACTGCTCCGGCATAAATCTCCATCCTGACATCCTCTGGGCGCAAGCCATTGACAAAGAGTTCCGCCTCGACCCGGATTCTATCGTCGGCAAAAATTTCGTCAAAGCTTTGAGAACGTACATTCCTGATTTTCACATCACTCCACTTGGTCATTAACTCCATTCTCCAGGCAGCCAGATCTTTGGCCGGGGCAAAATCGTTACGAGAAAGTGCCAAATAATTTTTATAAGCTGGCAAATAAGCAAACCGCACATAGTCTTCCACCATGCGATGAGCATTATACATTGGAGCTAAAAGCTTAAGTCCATTTTTCATTTTCTTGATCCACTCACGGGGCAAACTACCATGGCCTCGATTGTAAAAAAGAGGAATAATTTCTTTTTCTAAAATATTATATAAGATCTGACTTTCTACAAAGTCCTGATAGTCGCTATCTTCGTACTCTTCTCCGCTACCAATGGCCCAGCCCACACTGTTACCGGGCTGGTACGCCTCGGCCCACCATCCATCCAGGGTACTAAAATGAAGCACTCCATTGGCCACTGCTTTCATTCCACTTGTTCCACAGGCTTCCAGAGGTCGCCGTGGGGTATTCAACCATACATCGCACCCCTGGAGCATGTACCGGGCAATCTCTAAATCATAGTCTTCCAGAAAAACAACACTAAAACGACAGTCCACTCTCTGACAGAGTTGAACAATTTGCTGAATAATCTTCTTGCCTTCCTCATCTTTGGGATGGGCCTTGCCGGCAAAAATAAACTGAACCGGATGTTTTGTATCCTGGATAATATTTAAAAACCGTTGCACATCCCTTAAAATAAGATTGGCCCTTTTATACGCGGCAAATCTGCGGGCAAAACCAATAGTCAAAGCTGCCGGGTCAAGGACATCTTCTGCCAGTTCCAGCTCATACCTGCGCCCTCCCCTGGCCAGAATCTGCTCTCTCAAACGATAACGGACAAAATCTACCAGCCTTTCCCTTAATCGCTCATGGGTCCGCCATAGTTCTGCGTCAGGGATTGCTTCAGACTGCTGCCAGACCCGCTCACAATCAGGATCCTCACGCCAGTTTGAGCCCAAGTAGCGGTCATACAGGTAAGAAATATCCGGAGCCACCCAAGAGGGAATATGCACTCCATTGGTAATGGACCCAATAGGGACGTCATCTACAGGATACTGGGGCCAGACTTTCTTCCACATATTTCTGGACACTTGACCGTGTAACTTGCTCACCCCATTGTTGAAACGAGACAGACGAAGAGCCAGAACAGTCATACAAAAAGGCTCCTGATCATCATGCTGATCTTCGCGACCCAGAGCCAGAAAAACCTTAAACGCCAGACCTAATTCCTGGGCATACTCTTCAAAATATTTTTGCATTAGGTCCGGGGGGAAGCGATCATTTCCAGCCGGAACAGGGGTATGCGTGGTAAATATACTACTTGAGGCTACAAGTTCCTGGGCAGATTCAAAAGACAAACCAAAATCATGCATAAAGACCCTGATCCGCTCCAGAACGGCAAAAGCTGAGTGTCCTTCATTCATATGGATGACCCTCGGGGCCAGGCCCAAGGCCTTTAATGCCCTGACCCCGCCAATGCCCAAAACAATCTCCTGCTTTAAACGCATTTCAAGATCACCGCCGTAAAGCTGGCCGGTGATTTTCCTGTCGAGAGGATCATTTTCTGGCACATTGGTGTCCAGAAGATACAGATTTACCCGGCCAACATCCGCACGCCAAATCCGGGCATTGACCACACGTCCGGCTAACTGCACTTGAACATTCAATGGGTGTCCTTGTTCATTTTTTTCCAGAACAAGAGGCATCTGCTCAAAGTCATTTATGGGGTATCTTTCCTGCTGCCAGCTATCGTGGGTCAGGTATTGCCTGAAATAGCCCTGTTGGTAACAAAGCCCCACTCCTACCAGGGGCAAATTCAAATCACTGGCCGACTTTAAATGATCGCCGGCTAGAACCCCAAGTCCCCCTGAGTAAATAGGCAAACAAAGGGCAAGTCCGTATTCCGCACTAAAATAAGCAATCACGGGATATTCAGACTCAAAGAACTTCGATAATCCCTTATCTGAACTGTTTCTATATTCAGCCAGACTGTTTTTAATATGCCTAAGTCTTTCTAAAAAGAAAACGTCCTTGGCGAGGGTTTCCAGTTTCTCCTGCTCCAGGTGATTTAAAAACCAGACAGGATTCTGCTGACTTCTTCTCCACAACCCGTAATCTATCTGACTGAAAAGCTCAGCGATTTCATGCTTCCAGGTAAACCAAAAGTTATAAGCCAAATCCCATAAAGGCATTAATTCTTCCGGCAGCCTTGGAATTACACTGTAGACTTTTAAAGGGCGCATAGCCTTCTCCTTATATTTTATAATCTCTTGCCAGCCATTACAAGGCCACGTCAAGCTCAGGCACGCACTTGCTTAAAGTTACAAGAAAAATTATCTGAAACTTACGTATTACGAGTATTCAAAAAAAACAACTTAAAAAGGTAAAAAAACAATGAACAAAAATTGCAAAATTGATGTTAAAGTTAAATTTTTGAGTGAACTTTGCTCCAGTGAAAACTTCCGCTATGCCACCCCTTATTCTGCAGGGATTGACCTGCGAGCCTGTATTGACCAGGCTCAAATTGTCCTTGAACCTGGGAACAGATATGCTTTTCCCACCGGCATTGCCATTGAAATCACCCAGCCTGGCATTGCTGGTTTTGTATTTTCCAGAAGCGGTCTAGGCACAAAGGAAGGGCTGGTTGTTAGCCAAGGAGTCGGGGTTATTGACCCGGATTATCGCGGGGAAATAATTGTCTCTCTTCTCAATACCTCACCGGAGCAAAGAATCGTATCCAGGGGCCAACGCATAGCTCAATTGGTGTTTATGCCTGTTTATACGGCTAATATTATTCCCGTAAACAATCTAACTCCTACCCAGAGAGGCGCTGGAGGATTTGGACATACTGGCAAAATATAAATAACTCAACTTTCTGACTTATTAAAACCCTTGCTATTTCTACGTTCTCGAAGAGCG
>NZ_CEYAEZ010000027.1:0-31765 GCF_982781345.1 Desulfovulcanus sp. | reverse complement strand
TAATGCATTTCAGAAACCAAGACTTTCAATCTGCGCTTAAAATAGGGTTTGGCCACAGGCTCATAGGGTGCATCATGGGGGTTCAAAAAATTTAACCGTTTCTTTGGTAGTGATTGTGAGGTTACCGCTTGAGTTTATTAACAAATCTACTTTAATCTACATTTAAGATCAAATTTTTGGTTTAAATTTTTGAACCAATATTGGGGCTGGATTGATTTTGTAACTTATTGAAAAATAAAGAAAAGAATATGTTTTGTGTATTGGCCCTGTTTTTGCATGTAAATTGATGTCTTCCTCCTTTTACCAAAGCCGGCTTTCTCTTTCTTTTTTTGGATATGGGAAAGCCGGCTTTATATTTGTGTATTTATGTTTGCTGGAAAGGTGCAGCAGCTAATCTTTCCAAGTTTTCAACGTCACCCTCTCCCAAATTTTCCTAGTATCTTCCTTGCTGTGGCTAGAACGCTCCTGACTTTTATTTCCTCCATGCATTCAGGTGCGGGGCAAGATATCTGGCCTAAATCTGAGCAGGGGGCACATCCTTTAGGGCTGGTTAAGATGTGCATGCCTTGCGGTGCCCACTGTTTGGGCGAGGTAGGACCGAATAGGGATATGCCCGGAATGCCCATGTACCCGGCTAGGTGCAATGGGCCGGTGTCATTGCCAATAACCATTTTGGCCCGGGCCAAAATGTCGAGCAACTGGTTGAAGTCCTCGGGGGTGACAACTGGAAACTCATTGATCGTCAATTTTCTTTCAACTTCCACAGGGCCGAGCACAAACCGTATGTTTTCTTTATCTTTTTGCAGGTTTTTTGCTAACATAAGAAAGTTATGCAGAGGCCAGTTTTTAGCAGGATGTCCTGAGCCTGGAAAAATAATAATGCTCTCTGGTTTTCGTGTAGGTAAATACAAATTTTGCCAGGCAAAAAGCCAGTTGTCATCCCAGATAAGTCCTAATGATTTTAATTTCCGGGCATAAACTTCTCGAACATGATTTTTACGGTTTAAGTCAATGCCTGTTAAAAAGATGAGGTTGGGATGAATTATTTTTATGGTTCTTTGTTTTAGGCCAAACCAGAAAATCAGAGTATCTTTAAAGGTATCTGGCCACAAGGGGGCCGAGTAAAGACTTTGGACTGCTTTCCTGGTCATAGGGTCAACCCTATTTATGCCCATTTTTTCTATCCAGGGGAGGTAAATCTCCCGGCCTGCCCAAAAGACTTTAGTTTGGCTAAAGTTTTGTTTTATATTCCAGATAGTTGGCCAAGCCAGTAAAAAATCACCTAAAGCCCCATTGTGGACAATAATTATCTTGCAAGCTTGGTTTATTTCATTTAAAAACATACTTTAATCTAAGAGTGTTAAACAGTTAATGACCATGAAAAGACCGGGACTTTTTTTGTCGACCTCAGACTTGAAAAGGTTTCTGAAAATAGTTTAAGCGCTTTTGTCCGTTTTTAATTTTCGACCATTTTAACAAAATATGTCTTACTCTATACCCTGTCCTAAATGTGGACAATCTATTCTTCATTATCGCAATCCGGTTCCTACTGTTGATATTATTATTTTTTCTCCCCCCAAGCAGGTTGTTCTGATTGAGCGCAAGAACCCACCCCTTGGGTGGGCCTTACCAGGTGGATTTGTCGATTATGGAGAGTCTGTGGAGCAAGCTGCTCTGCGCGAGGCAAAGGAAGAGACCAACCTGGATGTAGTTTTAACCGGTCTTCTAGGTGTTTACTCTCATCCTCAGCGTGATCCCCGTTTTCATACCTTAAGTATTGTCTTTATGGCCAGTGCACAGGACTTAACTAGACTGAAAGCCAGTGATGATGCAAGACTAGCCAGATTGTTTTCCCTGGACGCGTTGCCTGAACTTGCTTTTGACCACGGTCAGATACTCAGGGATTTTGTAGTCTATCTTGAACGGTTCAAGGCTTAAATAGGAGAGCGATGTTTATTTGTCTTGACCTAGGGGGAACGCACGTACGCGGAACCTGGCTGGATGAACAGGGAAAACACGGTCCTGTCCTGGTTCTGCCCAGAAAGAAAACTCTAGAAGGGACCAAAGAGGTCTTAAGCGAACTTATTATAAGGCTTAAAAGTGACTGCCCGAGCCAGGTGCAAAAGATTGGCCTGGCCAGTGCTGGACCTTTTGACCGGCAAGGAAAAGTTTATCTTTCTCCCACCAATATGCCCGAACTTTCCGGTTTCAAAGTGGGCTCTTTTATTCAAGAACAGTTTGCTCTGGATGTTATTTTGGAAAACGATGCCCAAGCAGCAGCCCTGGGCGAGGTCTGGCAGGGGGGACTCAAGGGAGAAAAACATGCAATAGTACTTACTTTGGGAACAGGAGTTGGGTCCGGGGTGATTTTTAATACTCGGATCTGGCGGGGGGCTCATGATACTGGACCAGAGCTAGGACATATTTATCTGGGATCGGGCCTGGGTGAAAAGTGTGGTTGTGGTCAGGTCGGTTGCGCTGAGACTTGGTTAAATAAAAAGGCCTTATTGGATTTATTTGCCAAACATGAGCTAGCCTTGAATGACCCGAAAGAAATCTGGCCGTATTTAAAAAATGGGCATGCTGGAAGCTTTAAAGCCTTGAGAGAATATGGTCACAGGCTAGGACTTTTTTTAACTCAGTTAATGATAATTTTTGACATCAAAGCTATTGGCCTTGCCGGAGGCATCAGTGGTCTTAGTAGATATTTTTTGACAGGGACTTGGATAACAATAAAACAACGTTTGCAAAAAAGACCCTGGCTGTGGCCGGAAAAGATCGTCACCAGTCCTGACCCCCAAATGAGCGCTCTATGGGGCATGGCCAGTTTGATGAGGGGGGATTATGAGGCTGAATAGTTAAGGGTTAGTGATGATGGCAGGGGCTAGCAAGACGGGCGAGATACCTTAAAAAAACCTAACCCTTAAAACTTAAAGTTTGTCAAAATGCTTCAACAACCTGAAATTTGTTTTCTAGCTTCTGAGGTTTATCCCTTTTCCAAAACAGGAGGGCTGGGTGATGTCATGGGTATTTTGCCTCTGACCTTGTCAAAGCTGGGGGTTAAAGTTTGTGT
Source organism: Desulfovulcanus sp. (assembly GCF_982781345.1). Classification (NCBI taxonomy): domain Bacteria; kingdom Pseudomonadati; phylum Thermodesulfobacteriota; class Desulfovibrionia; order Desulfovibrionales; family Desulfonauticaceae; genus Desulfovulcanus; species Desulfovulcanus sp. Next base: position 28,692 of record NZ_CEYAEZ010000027.1, on the reverse strand, counting down.
CATCACCCCTCTTTATGGGCGAATATCTACGGCCAGTTATAAGCTGCGCCTGATGTATGAAAATATCCCTGTTGACTATCCCTGGCCGGGAGTTAAGGCTGATGTTTATAAAGCAGACTATCAGGGCATATCTGTTTATTTTATTGACCGGGGTGAATATTTTGATCGACGTCATTATTATTGCACTTATAAAGGGGATTATTTTGACAATTGCGAGCGGTTTATCTTTTTTTGTCGTGCTGCCTTGTCTTTGATCAAAAAATTTGACCGGGCGCCCAAGATTCTTCACGCCCATGATTGGCATACTGCCTTGGCCGTGGCGTATATTTATTTCTGGCGACGAAACGAGCCTTTCTGGTCCATGACCTCTACGGTTTTTACCATCCATAACCTGGCCTTTCATGGCCGATTTTCTTCCAGGCTGTTCTGGGATTGCGGATTGCCTTATGAGGCTTGGAACATGGATGGGGTAGAATTTCATAACAGCTTCAATTTGCTCAAGGCTGGTATTGCCTACGCAGACCAGATTACTACTGTTAGCCCAACTTATGCTCAAGAGATACTGACTCCGAAGTTTGGTTGCGGACTGGAGGGGCTGCTTCAAAAAAGACGTAATTTTTTGTCAGGTATATTAAACGGTGCAGACTATAGTATCTGGAGCCCAGAAAAGGATACCTTCCTTGATGCCAGATATTCTTGGCAGAATCTGGAAGGGAAAAAGCAGTGTAAAATTAAACTGTTGCAATACCTGGGTTTAAAAGATGAAATGTTGGATCGGCCTTTGCTCGGATTTATTGGTCGTCTCAGGCGGCAAAAAGGTATTGATTTATTGATGGATATAATCCCTGAACTTGTGCAACGCAATGTAGGCGTGGTAGTTTTAGGTCAGGGTGATTCTTTTTTTGAAGCCAGACTTATGGAAATTGTCGAGAAGTATCCCGACTATGTAAGTGCAATTGTTGGCTATACAGAAGAGATGGCCCATAAAGTTTTAGCTGGTTCGGATATTTTCCTCATGCCTTCCAGGTATGAACCGTGCGGACTGACTCAGATGTATAGTCTGCGGTATGGTACTCCCCCGGTTGCAACAGCTGTAGGAGGGCTTAAAGATACCATTATCCCCTATCCGCAAGAAGGGGCAACCGGGTTTATGTTTGATAAGCCACGGGCAGATGCTTTTTTGCACGGCATTGATCAGGCTTTGGATGTGTTTAAAAATAAAACAGTCTGGCAGCAGATTCAGATCAGGGCGATGGAGGCTGACTATTCTTGGAATATGTCCGCAAAGATATATTTAGAGATATATAATAGGTTAGGGCTGGAAGCGTAAATTTTAAACAGGAGCAATGGCCAAACCTACAGGGACAAAGATAAACCGGGCCGATTTTGAACCGGTCCAATTGCTTATAGGAGGTTAGACTATGAAGATGCAGGACGTTCGTGAACTGGGTAGAAAATTGGGATTAAAATTCCCTGTAGGCACAACCAAGGTCCAGGCCATTAGAATGGTTCAAAAGGCAGAGGGCAATTTTGATTGCTTTGGACGGGCTGAAAATGGTTTTTGTAACCAAAAAGGATGTCTATTTTATGTAGAATGCTTAAGAGTTTCAAAGAAATAGGCAATAGACTGTAGCCTGTAACGAGTAAGCGAAATGGGTAGGGTGTTGAATCGGAACACGGATCAGGATCCCCAATTTATAGTCTACACCATGGGGGATCCCAACGGGCTGGGACCGGAGCTTATATGTAGCCTGGAACTGGAAAAGATTTATTCTGACAAGAAGATGTTAATAATCGGGTTGGAGAAGGCTTTAGACTATCATTGTCGGCATTTGAAAAAGGACAAGTTCTGGAACAGGGTAGATGATTTAGCAGAGCTTAACAAGGTTGGCCCAGGTATTTATGTCATGGAGCCGGATGGGCTGGAAGAATTAGCTTTGAAACCTGGCCATGCCCATGTTCATGGGGGGCTTAGTGCTGGCAGGTCTCTGGATTTGGCCTGCACTTTGTTGAAAAAGGGTTTAGCCGGAGCCTTGGTCACCGGGCCTTTGAATAAAGCCATGCTCCAGGAGGCAGGATTTGATTTTGCCGGACATACGGAATTTTTGGGTGACCGGTTTGGAGTGGGTAAGGACAAAGTATGTATGCACCTCTGGGGTGAAAAGTTAAGGGTTAGTCTGGCTACCACTCATCCTCCTCTTCGCCAAGTGCCGGAATTGATTAGTATTGAGCGCGTTGTACGCTGCTTAAAGCTTACTTTTGAATTAATGAAAAAAATGGATCTGGCGAGCCTGCCCATTGGGGTGTGCGGATTAAATCCTCATGCTGGTGAGATGGGTAAAATCGGGCGCGAGGAAATCGAGATCATCGGACCGGCCGTAGAAGAAGCCAAATCCTTGGGGGTAAATGCTGAGGGGCCATATCCTGCAGATACACTTTTTTACCAAGCTGCCCAGGGCAAATTTTCTTCTGTATTAGCCATGTATCATGATCAGGGCTTGGGCCCTTTAAAACTTTTGCATTTCGGTCAGGCTGTAAACATTACTTTGGGCTTACCTATTGTGCGCACATCCGTAGACCACGGTACAGGATATGATTTGGTGGGTACGGGTAAAGCAGATCCTGGAAGCTTACAACAGGCGATTTTTATGGCTGAGCAACTGGCTGGCTAATGACTTGTTGGCATTAATTAGCGAAGCGCGGTTGTATTGAATAAATGTGTATAAAAATTCTTGACTTAAGACCAATGGTTATACGAAGTTAATTTTATTAAAATCAACCGGAGGGTAATATGGCCGAACAAGAACTTCTCCTGACTATTGATGGAGATATTGTTTCTACTAGTTCGCAACAGTTAAAGGAAAAATTACATAAGGCCGTTGACGAACAACCCAAAATACTAACTTTAGATTTTAAGAATGTAGAGTATGTAGATTCTATTGGTATTGGTATAATTATTGCTACGCATAATAGTTTAAGGAATAAAGGTGCTAAATTGAAGCTTATCAATGTTAATAATAATATTTTAAATCTTTTTAAAACAATGCGTCTTGATAAACATATTGATATGGAAGAAGCGTGAAAAAAAATGAATGTTCATAGCAAATAGAGCATTAACTTAAATGTTTAGATTGTTTGTTTAATAACCGTTTCTTTTTACGACGCTATTTATTTTGTATGGTAAATATTAGATTATTTTAATATATTGTGTTGTTGGTATGTTTGCCAGAATTATAACATACTAGTTAGCCTGCATCCTTAAAGAGGTGAATTATGAGTATGATGGATGATGAAACCTTGCAAATGTATGTCGAGGAATCCAGAGAACATCTTGAAAACATTGAGAATGATCTCTTAGCTATTGAAGAAGCAGGTGAAAATATAGATGAAGAATTGGTGAATAAGGTTTTTCGAGCTGCTCACTCCATAAAAGGCGGTGCTGGTTTTCTGGGTTTAAGCAATATCAAGGAATTGGCTCATAAGATAGAGAATATCTTGGATATGATCCGGAACCGAGAAATTGTGCCTAACCCTGAGGTAATCAATATAGTCCTTTTGGCTTTTGATCGCTTGCGGGAACTGATTGAAAATATTTCTGAAAGCAATGAGATGGATATTTCCGAACATATCGATGCTCTGACTAGAATTACTTCGGCTTCTTTACCTCAGGATGAGAAACAAAGTGTAGTCAATGAGGTGGTAATTAAAGACCGGAACGAGCGAACCATTTTTGTTCTTAAAGAATTTGATCTTATGCAGGCTCAGAAAAGGGGTAAATTTATTTATTTGATTGAATTTGATCTTATCCATGATGTACATAGAAAAGATAAGAGACCAATGGATGTGGTCAAGGATATGCAGGCTACAGGGGATATTCTGGATATTAAAGTCGATATTGATGCAGTAGGCACTTTAGAAGATAACGGATTTTCCAATAAGCTGCCCATGTATGCCTTATATGCCACAATTATTGAGCCGGATATTATTACCACTCTATTTGACCTTCCTGATGAGCAAATTAAAAATATTCAGACTGAAGATGTTCGGGTGGAGTCATCTAAAGATACGCCAGAAGAGTCAATTCAAGAACAAGAGACAGTTTCGGAAAAAGTTTCTGGCTCAGAGGCTGAAATTGTTCCTCATGCACCTGAAGAAGTTGAACAAATACCGGAGCAAGTTCAGGTTGAGCCCCCCAAAGTTCAGCAGGAAAGAGCAGAGCCCAAACCTGCTCCAAAACCTTCAGCGCAGGGAAAAACAAAACCAGCATCTACTTCGGCTAAAGCAGTGCACGCCGAGACATTGCGCGTCCATGTCAGCCTTTTAGAGAATTTGATGAATTTGGCGGGAGAGTTGGTTTTAAGTCGCAATCAGCTTTTGCAAGCTATATCTACGGATGACAAGCATGCCATTGCTATGGCCGGACAGCGCGTTGATCTGGTCACTTCAGAATTGCAAGAAGCCATTATGCTCACCAGAATGCAGCCTGTTGGCAATATTTTTAACAAATTTCCCCGTGTAGTAAGGGATCTTGCTCGTGAACTAGGAAAGGATATTGAATTGAAACTGGAAGGTAAGGAGGTCGAGCTGGATAAAACAATTATAGAAGGTTTATCAGATCCTTTAACGCATTTGGTGCGCAATTCAGCTGATCACGGTATTGAGCCTCCGGAAGAGCGGATAGCCAAGGGCAAGAATCCGCGAGGAACAATTATTCTTAAAGCCTTTCATGCCGCTGGCCAAGTAAATATTGAAATCATTGATGATGGTCGAGGAATGGATGCGGAAAAGATAGCCCGCAAAGCAGTTGAAAAAGGTCTGGTCTCAGAAGAGCAGGTCAGCAGCATGTCAGAAAAGGACAAGTTAAATTTGATTTTTCTGCCCGGCCTATCCACTGCAGAAAAGGTTTCTGATGTTTCTGGCCGGGGGGTAGGCATGGACGTAGTCAAAAGTAATTTGGATAAATTGGGTGGGCAAGTAGAAATCGAGACACAAAAGGATAAGGGGACTTCTATCCGCATTAAATTACCACTTACATTAGCAATTATCCCAAGCCTGCTTATTTCCATGGGCCAGGAGAGGTTTGCTATCCCTCAGGTTAATGTTGACGAATTGATACAAGTCCCAGCCCATCAGGTTTCTGAGCGAATTGAAAGAGTCGGAGACGCAGAGGTGTTGATTTTACGGGGCGAGCTGATTCCTTTGATGAGCCTGGCCAATGTCTTGGGCTCCGGTAGAAGCTCAGATGAATTGAACTCTGCTCAGGATCACAATAGCCTTAGTGACTCGGAATTAGTTGAGGGTAGCCAGTCGTTAGTAAAAAAGACAAACGGGGATGTTAATATTGTTGTTGTCCAGGCAGGCTCATTTAAATATGGTCTGGTTGTGGATGAATTGCATGATTCAGTGGAGATAGTGGTTAAGCCTCTGGGCAGGCATCTGAAAAATTGTGAGGGGTATGCCGGAGCCACTATTATGGGTGATGGTCGGGTGGCCCTGATTTTGGATGTGGTTGGCTTAGCCAGGCTTGGAGAGCTGTCTTCTGTAGCCGGTACTGATAAGGCTAAGAAATTGGCTTTAGAAGCGGAAAGGCGGGCTGCCGAAGAAATTCATTCTCTGTTTTTATTCAATAATGGTCCGGGTGAGCATTGCGCAGTGCCTCTTGCGTTGGTTGCCAGAGTGGAAATGATTAAGGCTGAAGATATTGAGATTGTTGGCGGTAAAAAAGTTATTCAATATCGTGGAGGAAGTTTGCCCGTTTTTGCCTTAGAAGAAGTGGCTGATGTTAATCACCTGGAATTGGAAGGAGAACTGGTGGTTATTGTTTTTGTTGTGGGCGGACATGAAGTTGGTCTTCTGGCTTCACCACCTGTGGATGCTGTTGAGGTTAAACTTAATATCGATCCTTTTACTTTAAAGCAGACTGGAATTTCCGGTTCAGCCATAATTAATGGTCATACTACCCTGATAGTGGATATTTTTGAGTTAGTGGAGACTTTGAATCCGGGGTGGTTTGAAGAAAGGGAGACTGTTACGGTCCTTCAAGAAGGAGCAAATAAGGTCTTGCTGGTTGAGGATTCGGATTTTTTCCGTTCTCAGGTCAAAAAATTTATTAAGGATGAAGGATATGAAGTGGTTACCGCTGAAGATGGAAGTGTTGCCTGGGAGTATTTAAATGAACATCCCAACGAGATCCAGGTAGTGGTCACAGATTTGGAGATGCCAAATATGGATGGTTTTGAATTAACCAAACTAATTAAAAATGATGATCGTTTTGCTCACTTGCCAGTTATTGCTTTGACATCCTTGGCCGGAGAAGATGATATGGCCAAGGGTAAGCAGGTCGGTATTGATGATTATCAGATCAAGTTGGATAAAGAAAGATTGTTACAAAGTATTTTTAATTTTTTGAATAAAAAAGCAGCATGATAGTTGAAAGAAGCCGAGGCGGGTGAGTTCCTCTGCCTTTGGCGGGGATTAATAAGACGGAAGACGGTAAATCAGGGAAAAGAGCTAAAATTATTTAAAAGTAATGCCTGGTTCGTGTGTTCGTCCTAAAGTTAAAGATTTTGATGGGGTCGTATTATGGATAATGCCGAGAAAATTGCAGCTAAAGCGGGAAATTTTCAATTGTCTTGTTTTTATATTGGCGAGGCCCTGTGCGGTATAGATATTGATCAAGTTCAGGAGATCAATAAGCAGATATCGTTTACTGAAGTTCCTCATGCTCCTGAATATGTATTAGGAATTATGAATTTGCGCGGGCGGATTGTCACTATCATAGATTTGGCTAAAAAATTGGGTCTAGGGCTCTCAAACCTTACAGAGGAAAGCAGAATTATCATTGTCAGTTCCAAAGAAGAACATATCGGTTTGTTGGTCGATAAAATCACAGATGTGATCATGGCTGATTGGGACCAGGTAGCTCCACCACCATCTAATATTAAAGGCGTGCAGGGCAAATATTTTCAGGGTGTGCTTAATGTGAAAAATAAATTGGTGGCAATCTTGGATGTAGAAGAAGTCCTAGCAGTGGAGAGAGGTTGATTTTAGTAAACATTAGGTCGGTGATTCATATAGGTCGATGATTCATAATAGAACTCCTTTAATTCTTATTGTAGATGATTCTGCTTTAAACAGGCAGGTGCTGACCCTTTTACTAAAAAAAGCCGGCTATTTGACCGTAGAGGCCGGTAGTGGAGAGGAGGGCCGTAAGCTAGCTCGTGAACATAAACCAGACCTGGTTCTTCTGGATATCATGATGCCTAATGAGGATGGATTCACCACGTGTATTAAACTAAAAAGTGACCCTCAAACCAGAGAAATTCCTATAATTTTTATTTCTGCTTTGGATGATACCGAAAATATTGTCAAAGGTTTGGAAGTGGGTGGAGTCGATTACATTGTCAAACCCTTTTCTCAGCCCGAGGTTCTAGCCAGAGTAAAGGTACATTTAAGCTTAAAATTTGCACAAGAAAAATTAATTGAAAGCCAGGCTCAAAAATTAGCCAATATCAAACAGGTTCAAAAGTCATTTTTAGTCCTTCCTGAAGAATTACCAGAGGCAAAATTTTACTACCTATACAAACCAGTGTTAGAGGTCGGGGGCGATTTTTTAGATGTCATTCCTGTTGCTGAAAACTCTTTTGCTTACATAGTAGCCGACATAAGCGGACATGATTTGGGCACGGCTTATCTTATTTCAGCCTTAAAGGCGCTTTTTAACCAAAATATTAATGCCTTTACCCCCATGGAAGATAGTTTGAGGATGATTAATGCGGTTCTGCGGCGGATATTTAAGGAAGGACAGTACCTGACAGCCAATATTGCCCTTATAGACCGAAGTATGTTCAAGCTTTCTCTTTTCAATACCGGCCATCTACCGGCTATTTTGTCTAAAAAGAATGGAGAAATTTTGGAAATCAATGGTGAGGGCGATATTTTAGGTGGATTTGATCATTTTCAGGTTCAAGAAAAAATTATAAATGTTGAAAAAGGTGATAGAGTTTTCTTGTTTACAGATGGGCTTATCGAAAAATTCAGAGGTCCTGGACGGCAAAGAAAAGAAGGGCTTAATTTGCTTAAAAGAAATATTGCCAAATTCAATAAATTTGACCTGGATGAAGTTGTGCGTAGGGTTGTTAATTCTCTCTGTTCCGGTCAAAATAAGAGTGAAGACGATGTAATACTTTTAGCTACTGAAGTCTGAAAATAAGCTAAAATTCATGAAGATTAGCTCTTCGCTGATGGATAAGCTTACTTGCTTGTTTCGTTATAGATAACTAGTTTAAGCATTTCAGAGTTTCAAGGTTTTCTTCTTTATCTATTTTTTCAGAATTTTTTTTCAAAAAATTATTTTTTTAGCCCATATTTAGGTTTGCTGTGTTTAAAATCAAGCACTCTTCCTCTTTAATCCAGATTGAATTTCCTGCAGAGTTTAAGAATGTGGATATTGTACTTCAGATTGTACAGAATTTTTTAAAAGAACATAAAAAAAACATTAAGTTATTTAATTTGACTTTGGCCTTACGCGAAGCCTTAAATAATGCAATAGCTCACGGAGCACGTAGAAATCCTGAGTTGTTTATAAAGTGTATAGTTGAATTAAAAGATAATAAAGTTTTTTTTAGCGTTGAAGATCCTGGTAATGGTTTTGATTGGGAACATTTGGAAACAGATATGAGACCTAGTGTCAATTCAGAACATGGTTGGGGTATTTTTCTTTTGAAACAGTGTTGTGATGGCTTGAGATTCTATGGTTCGGGAAATAAAGTAACTTTTTGGTTTAATGTGGATAATGATAGTTAGCTTTTTATATCCTAATAAATTTTGAGTTGATGCAGGCTTAGGTATATAAAGGTTGGTGAATATGAAATTACGGGTATTAGTCGTCGACGATACCATTTTCTATCGTAAAATTATCAGTGATGTTTTGTCTCAGCTTCCTGAAGTTGAAGTAGTTGGAACGGCAGGCAACGGCCGAATTGCTTTGACTAGAATTGAGTCCCTGAAACCGGATTTGATTACTTTAGATGTTGAAATGCCTGTTTTGGATGGTTTGGGGGTTTTAAAAGAAATAAAAAAGAGAGGCCTAGATATTGGCGTAATTATGGTCAGTACACTGACCAAGCGTGGAACCGAAATAACTATGAAGGCCTTGGAATTGGGGGCCTTTGATTTTATTACCAAGCCAGACGCTGAGAGCCTGGAGGAGAATTTTAAGGCTTTGCTGTTGGCTTTGCGTCCTCGCATTCGGGCCTTTGTTAGAAGATACGAGTTAAGGAAGGCCCTGAAGAGAAAAAAAGCAGATTTAAAGCTGAAGGAGAAGGTTGTTCATGTCCCAAGTAAGGTGGTCAGGAAAGTTGATCTTGAAAAACGTGTGGAGAAGTCAGAAATCGTGGCTATTGGCATTTCAACCGGAGGCCCCAATGCCCTGACTACAATGCTACCTATGCTTCCGGGAGACCTGGGCGTCCCTGTAGTTGTCGTCCAGCATATGCCGCCCATGTTTACCAAATCTCTCGCTGACAACCTTGATCAAAAATGTACCTTGAAGGTTAAAGAGGGAGAAGACGGGGAATCACTTGCACCTAACACGGTGTATATTGCCCCGGGCGGGAAGCACATGAAAGTAGCTGCAGGTGTCGCCGGAACCAAGGTTCTTCGCATAACTGATGATCCACCAGAAAATAATTGCAAACCCGCAGCTGATTATCTTTTCCGGTCAGTGGCCAGGCAGTTTAAAAGCAAGGCTACAGGGGTAATTATGACTGGTATGGGCAGTGATGGGACTCTGGGTTTAAAAGTCATGAAGTCTTTTGGTGCGGTGACCATTGCTCAGGATGAGGAGACATGTGTAGTTTATGGAATGCCTAAAATGGCTATTGAAGCCGGGGTGATAGACATTATAGCTCCGCTGGATAAAATTGCCCCCGAAATAGTTAATACTGTGCGTAGGTAGACTAAAACAACGCAGGGCTAAAGGCTGTAAAGTAAAGGCTGTAAAGTAGATGAAGATTACCCCTGAAGAGGTTAAATTACTGGCTCAGTATATCTATAATATTTCAGGAATTTATTTAGACCAAAGCAAAGCTTATTTGCTAGAAACAAGGTTAAAGGGGCTCTTAGAACAGGAAGGCTTAAGCAATTATAGGGAGCTCTATAACAAGGCCAAGGCTGATCCCACCAAGCGGTTGGAAAAGGCTATTATTGACGCTGTCACAACTAAGGAAACCCTGTTTTTCCGCGATAACGCTCCTTTTGAACTCCTCAAATACAAAATACTTCCGGATTTAATCGATCGTCGGGCTAAAAAAGCATCAAAATTTATGCCTATAAAGATTAGAATCTGGAGTGCGGCCTGTTCAACAGGTCAGGAGGTATATAGCATAGCCATAGCGGTCAAAGAGGTTATTCCGGATTTAAACAAATACCAGATTTATATTTTGGGCTCGGACATATCTAATGAGGCTATTGCCCGCGCCAGTTATGGCAAATATAATAAGTTTGAGATAGAGCGTGGTATGCCTAAAGATAAATTGATCAAATATTTTAACCGTACACCTGATGGTAACTGGCGGATTAAAGACGAAATAAGGGCAATGGTCACTTTTAAAAAGATTAATTTAATGCAACCTTTTTCTATTTTGGGTAAATTCGATATAATTTTTTGTCGTAATGTGGCCATTTATTTTAAACCAGAGGACAGAAAGAAATTATTCAACCGTCTGGCCGAGGTTCTTCAGCCAGACGGTTATCTAATAATCGGAGCTACGGAGTCTTTGGCCGGAATATCAGACAAATTTGTGCCTAAGAGATATCTGCGGGCTATTTTTTATCAGTTTAAGGAATTTAAAGGTTAGATTAATTGATTAATCCAGCTTCTTTTAAGGCCTGGACAAGTTTGTCTCGCGAGATGGGTTTGGTCAGATAACTATCAGCCATTCCTTTGAAAAAGGCGGTAGTCACATTTTTAGTATCTGAAAGGGCTGTAGTCATTATGGCCTTTGTTTCCTGTCCTATGGGCACATTTTTTTGTTTTTCGATGTTGCGGATTTCTTTCAAAGATGTTTGCCCATCCATGACCGGCATCATAATATCCATGAAAACTACATCATAAGGATGGTTTTCATCCAAGGCTTTGGTAAAAAGGTCAATTGCTTCCTGGCCGTTCTGGGCCACGTCGCACTGGCCAAACTCAGATAGAAGTTTAGTCATTAACTTCTGATTTACTGGGTTGTCTTCGACTATGAGCATACGCATGCTATTTTTGTCCCCTTTTAAGTTTATTTAAGTTGTTAAAGTTACATAATTAACCAAGATACATTTTTTGGTCAATAATTGATATAGATAATCTTTTACGGGCTTATGAAAACCATTTACATAAAAAAGGTTTATCCTCAGCTAGCATATCCGATAGATAACCAAAAAAAATCTGAAATTTTTGGCTTGGAAGATACCCAAAAATATCCAGGGTTTTCAGGCCGGATATGTGTGGCGGGCAGGTGTTCTTCCAGTCTTGATCTCGCCTGGGCTTTAATGGATGAAGGCGAAATCCGTATCTGGGACTCTGTCCTGTGTCTTGAACAATGGGCTGGGAGAGGACAGTTGCGCAGGGCCTGGGTTTCGCCAGCAGGGAATATTTATGCAGCTTGGTATTGGCCAGCTCTCCCAGCAAAATGGAAGCCACAGAGCTCTATTTTAGCCGGTTATATCTTTGCTCGAGTCCTTGCGGAGTTGGGAGCAGAGATTAAAATTAAATGGCCTAATGACTTGCTCTTTCAAGGTAAAAAGGTTGGTGGTGTTTTAGTGGAGGAAAAGAAGGATAAAGTGGTGGTGGGTTTTGGTCTGAATATAGTTTCTAGCCCGGACAGAATGAGTTTACGCGATGATACTTTTGTGGAGGCTGGGGATCTGAGCCGGGTGTTCGGGGATTCAGATCCAATAATGCTTTGGGGCAAACTTGTGTATAAGAGCTATAATTGGTATATGCATATTTTAAGCCATTATACTCTAGGTCAGTTTGCCTGCGCGGTTACCAAGTTATTGGCTTATTTTGGCCAGGAAGTGGCTGTGGGTTGGGGTAAAGATATTAAATATGGTCAAGTGGTGGGAGTGGATATGGATGGAAGTCTTCTTTTAAAGAATGGCCAGAAACTAATTCGGGTTAGTTCCGGAAGTATTATATTGGGTGATGCTGGTTGAATTGACTTGACTTGATTTAGTTATGCTTGAACCATGAATTTTTTCGCTGCATCTGTGTTACAAGAGACCCGTGCACAAACGTTGTTTTGACATGCCTTATTAAGTTTTATATTTTTTTGAATATTTAATAAGATAACGTACCTTATTAACTTCACGGTAAGCTATTCAACAACTTGTCTGGTTTATGTTAGCCTGTTTGCCACAGGATAGAGGTTCAATAATTTAAGCCTAAGTTGTTATTATCTGTCACATTGTGCCAGAATCGTAAAATTTGTTTATGTGCACTTATACCTAACTAAAATGATTAACAAAGTAATTCTAAACTTCAAACTCTAACCTCCAAACTATATACGGGAGAATTATTATGGCCATGAAGAAATTTGAGCAGGTAGTAGAGGAGCTAAAAGGTAAGAAAATATTGGTGGCCAACCGCGGTATACCAGCCAGACGGATAATGCGCTCTATCCACGAAGTTTTTCAGGCTACTTCTGTTCTTACAGTTACAGACGTAGATAAAACCGCACCATATACTTCCAGCGCGGCCGAACTTCTTCTTTTGGGTAAAGAGCATCAGGCCTATCTTGATATTGATCGGATTATCAGGAAAGCCAAATCATTAGGAGTCGTGGCAATTCATCCGGGGTGGGGATTTGCCTCGGAAAATTTTTCTTTTGCCGATAAATGTAGAGAGGCCGGAATTGTTTTTATTGGTCCGGAATCCAGGGCCATGGAACTTTTGGGTAATAAGGTTGCCCTGCGTAATTTGGCCAGAAAATTGGATGTTCCTATTGTGCCCGGTTCAGATGGTGCGGTAAGCATTGAAGAGGCCAGAAGAATTATCAAAGAGATGGGGTTGCCGGTCATGCTTAAGGCCGAAGGCGGCGGTGGAGGCCGTGGTATTTACGAGGTCTTTGACGAGGATCAGCTTGAAGATGCTTTTGTTAAGGCCTCAACACTGGCCCAGGCCTCTTTTGGTAATCCCCGCCTCTTTATTGAAAAATTGCTCACCTCGGTCCGGCATATTGAGATTCAGGTGGTGGCTGACAAGTATGGTAATGTTTTTGCTTTTGATGAGCGCGATTGCACAATACAGCGCAACCATCAAAAACTTATAGAGATTACTCCGTCACCCTGGCCCAAAATGACTGAGGAACTCAGGAAAAAATTAAAGGAGTATGCTGTTCGCCTGATTAAGGCCGTGGATTATCACTCCTTGGCAACGGTAGAATTTCTGGTTGACCAGGAAGGAAATCCCTATCTTATTGAAGTAAATACCAGGTTACAGGTTGAACATGGTATTACCGAATGCCGTTATGGAGTGGACTTGGTAGAGGAGCAGATAGCAGTTGCTTTTGGAGCCGAGCTGCGTTTTAATGAAAAGAATACCATCCCCCTTCATCATGCCTTCCAGGTGCGTATAAATTGTGAAGACCCACAAAATGATTTTGCTCCTAATGCAGGATTGATCACCAGATACCAGTCCCCTGGCGGGCAGGGTATCCGCGTGGATTCATGTATTAGTGTAGGATATAATTTTCCTTCGCAATATGATTCTGCTGCTTCCTTGCTTATTGCCTACGGCAATAGTTGGCCAAAGGTATTGGGGATCATGAATCGGGCCTTGCGCGAATATATTATCGGAGGGGTAAAGACAACTATTCCTTTCCACCGCAACGTAATTAACCATCCTGAGTTTAGAAAGGGAGAATTTGATACCAGTTTTGTGCAGAAGAATCCCGATTTGAGGATCTATAGAGACAGAGAGCCCGAAGCTTTGCGTTTATCCAGGCTGGTAGCCGAGATTTCAGCTAAAGGATACAATCCTTATGTTCAGCTCGGAGAATATCGAACAGTCCATGATAAACGTTTGGGCCGTTTTACTCCTGTTCTTCCAGAAATTGAAGAAGAGGGCTATGATTATCCTTACCCACGCGGTGATAGAGATGCAGTTTTAGATTATATTCGTGATTCCGGCTATGTTCATTTTACGGACACAACACCTCGAGACATTACCCAATCCAATAGCGGTAATAGATTTCGTCTAGCCGAAGACAGACTTATTGGGCCTTATCTGGATAATTGTGGATTTTTTTCCATAGAAAATGGAGGCGGAGCACATTTTCATGTGGCTATGTTAGCCAATATGACCTATCCTTTTACTGAAGCCGAAGAATGGAATAGGTTCGCTCCCAAGACTTTGAAGCAAATTTTGATTCGCTCGACTAACGTCTTGGGGTACAAGCCTCAGCCAAAGAACCTGATGCGCCTTACCGGTGAAATGATCTGCGAACACTATGATGTAATTCGTTGTTTTGATTTCTTAAATCATATTGAAAATATGCGTCCTTTTGCTGAGGTAGCTTTAAATTCCAAAAGCAATATTTTTGAGCCCGCCATTTCCTTGTCCTATGCGGAAGGTTTTGATGTGCCTCATTATATGGGAGTGGTGCAAGAAATTCTGGATATGGTCAAAGATGTGGCCGGGGTTTCAAGCAAAAAGGCTCAGAAAATGATTATCCTGGGCTTAAAAGATATGGCCGGGGTTTGTCCTCCTAAGTTTATGCGCGAGTTGGTTTCAGCTATTCGCGAGAAGTATCCGGAACTGGTTCTTCACTATCATCGCCATTATACAGACGGCCTTTTTGTACCTACAGTAGTTGAAGCAGCCAAGGCCGGGGCTCATATTGTTGATACAGCTATCGGTCCGGCTGTGCGTTGGTACGGTCAGGGCGATGTTTTGGCCACAGCTGCGTATATGGAGGAGATGGGCCTGAAGGTCAATTTGAACAAGGAGATGATCAGAAACTGCAGTTTTGTTCTCAAGCAGATTATGCCCTATTATGATCGATATACAGCCCCATATTTTCAGGGCATTGACTATGATGTGGTTGAACACGGCATGCCGGGCGGAGCTACATCTTCATCCCAGGAAGGGGCTATGAAACAGGGCTATATCCATCTCTTGCCCTATATGTTGAAATTTTTGGCTGGAACCCGAAAGATAGTTCGTTACCACGACGTAACACCTGGTTCACAAATCACCTGGAATACAGCATTCCTGGCAGTTACTGGAGCTTACAAGCGCGGTGGAGAAAAGGGCGTACGTAAGTTGTTACGGGTCCTTGAAAAGGTGATTACCACTCCGGAAAATGAATTGGATGCAGAGACCAAGAAGGCCAGGTTAGAACTTTATAGGGAAAGTAACGATGCTTTTCGTGACCTCTTACTAGGTAAATTCGGGCGTTTGCCCTTAGGTTTCCCACCCGCATGGGTTTATGAGAGCGCCTTTGGAGAGCATTTTGAACAAGCCCTTTTGGAAAGGACTGAAAATTCGCCTTTAGTTGATCTGGAAGATGTTGATATTGAAGCTGAACGAAAGGCTTTGGCCGAACATCTGGGTCGTAATCCCAGTGCCGAAGAGCTGGTTATGTATTTAAATCATCCGGGTGATGCTTTAAAGACAATAGAGTTTAACCGTCAGTTCGGCGATCCTAACCGCGTGCCATTGGATGTCTGGTTCGAAGGCTTAAAACCCGGTGATTCTCTTGATTTTGACGATTCCAATGGAAAGCCTCACCACATGGTTATTCTGGATATATCCAATATGGACGTCAATGGAATGAGTGTGGTCAGGTACAGTCTTGATTCCGAGTTCTTTACCTACCAGGTCAAGGTGGGCGAAGCCACAGGAGGTGAACAGAAAGGTATCGAGATGGCTGATCCTAATAATCCATATCATGTGGGCTCACCAAGCACAGGTGATTTATGGGTCATGCATGTAAAGCCGGGAGATAGAGTGAAAAAGGGTGAAGAACTCTTTAACATTTCCATCATGAAACAGGAAAAGGCAGTCCTTTCTCCTGTGGACGGTATAGTTAAGAGGGTACTCAAATTTGCTGATTATCAAGAGGATAAGAAGATGGTCCCGGTTAAGGAAGGAGAGCTTTTAGTCGAACTTATGCCTATTCCCACCCTTTGTCTTACTTGTAAGGAGCCTGTTCTTCTTGAAGAGGCCAGATTCTGCCATCATTGTGGCCAAAAAATTGCTTAGCCTAAGATGAAGTTGGGAGGTTGAGAAATTAGGCAAGAAAGGAGTTTTTTTCCTTAATTTCCTAACTTCGTATCTTCTTAACTTCATATTTTCTCATTGTGGCCAGAAGATTGCTTAAATATCTATTGACTAGTCAAACAAGTCCAGGATAATGAAGCAAATAAATTTAACTGGACTGGAAAGGTTGTGACGATAGACGTGGACAGAAGAGAGCTTATTTTAGGTGAGCCGTAAAATAATGTGGACAGGAAAGGTTTAACCTTTCCTGTCCACATTATTCTATAATATTTGTTACATGCTTTTTTCTAAACATAAACACATAAATTATAAATCAAGAATTACGAAATACGAAAAAAGGAGATGGTAATGGCCAAAGAAGAGAAGCAACAGGGTCAATGTAAAAAAAAGGCGGCCAAAAATGTGGAAAAGATCAAACAAAAATTGGTCTTAACCGGTGAGGATATTAAAGCCATTGGTGAAGAAGCAGAGCTATTGGTCGGAGGGAAAAATTATAATACTGCTATAATAAGTACCATCGATGACATCAGAGCCCCCCAATTTAGAGCCATTTCCTCTTTAGCCTTCCATAAACTCCTAGATGAAACCAAAGTCAATGCCGCAACAATTCGTTCTGTTGTGGATAAAGAATATGACACCATTGATTGGAACGATGCTGAAATAAACAAGGATCCAGAGTATTTGAAAAAATTTGTGCGGAAAACTGCCAGGAAAGTGAGAGATGCAACCGGGAAAGAGGGGACTCTTATTCCTTTGCGCACTTTTATCAACAATGTTGTTGAAGGGTTTGCCACCTCTCCAGAAGGAATTGATCAGCTTAGAAAGCGTTCTGTTTTGGTTCAGGTAGCCATTCTTAGTGTGGATTTACCGAAAGATGTTCAAGAGGCAGTGCGTCAGGCTTATCGGGAAATATGCAAGGAAGCTGGTCATGAAAACGTCCCTGTTGCTGTACGTTCTTCAGCTGCTGGTGAGGACAGCAGAAAGAAAGCTTTTGCCGGACTCCAGGATACATATTTAAATATTGTTGGTGAAAATGCTGTGGTTGAAGCATATCACTGGGATTGTGCTTCGGCCTATAATTTACGGAGTATGACCTATCGCCGGGAGGCCATTCTGGATGCGGTAGCCAAGGCAGAAAGTACAGGCGATGATTCCATTGCCATTCAGGCCAAGAAAGAATGGGCCATCGAAAATACTTCATTGTCTGTATGTATCATGCGCATGATAAACCCGGTTATTTCCGGGACTGCTTTTAGTGCCGATACTGCAACTGGCTGCCGGGGTACAGACCGCAAAGACTTGGTATCTATCGATGCAAGTTACGGTCTGGGCGAGGCTGTGGTCAGTGGCATGGTCACACCGGATAAATTTTATGTCTATCAGCGTGACGATGGACAAGAAGTAGTAATCCGCTTCATGGGTTATAAAGGAAAGAAGATTGTTTATGATGATGACGGAGAAGGCACAAAGGTAGTTGAGGTGCCGGAAGATCAGGCATGCCGCTGGTCTTTGTCTCTTGCTCAGGCCGAAATGGTGGCCAAGGGGGTACGGGCCATCAGTAAAGCCTATGGCGGCATGATCATGGATACAGAATTCTGCATTGATAAATGGGACAGGTTATGGTTTGTCCAGGCCCGTCCAGAGACAAGATGGAACGAGGAGCTAGAAAAGCATCCCCACACTATTTTCATGCGTCGGATGGAGGTTGATCAACAGGCTCTGGAAAATGCAGAGGTGATAGTTGAAGGTAATGGAGCTTCCAGGGGTGCCGGGCAAGGAACTGTACGTTTTCTAAGGTCCGCACTGGAATTAAATAAAATTGGCAAGGGGGATGTGCTCGCTGCCGAACGTACTGATCCGGATATGGTTCCGGGCATGCGTGTTGCTTCGGCTATTATTGCCGACGCAGGCGGAGACACAAGCCATGCAGCAATTACCTCCCGTGAACTTGGTATCCCTGCTGTGATTGGGGTGAAACGGTTGGAGGTATTGCGCAATCTGGATGGTGAAGAGGTCACAGTAGATGGTTCCAGGGGTAAAGTATATCGAGGTCTTCTGCCTTTAGTTGAGGTTGGTGGCGAGATTGATGTGAGCAAGCTTCCTGCTACCAGAACTAAAGTGGGGTTGATCCTGGCTGATGTCGGGCAGGCCCTATTTTTGTCCCGGTTAAGAGAAGTACCTGACTTTGAGGTGGGCTTACTTCGGGCCGAGTTTATGCTTGGCAATATAGGGGTGCATCCCATGGCCCTGGAAGCCTATGATAACGGCAGTTTGCAGATGCTGGTGGAGAAGAAATTAAAAGAAATGGAAGATGATTTGACCAAAATTATTAAAGACCAGCTTGCTGCCGGCGTTGTTACCCTCGATTTGAAACTTAGAAAATATGTTGGCATAGTCACGGGGCTGGCCCAAGAGGTAAAAAAACTTACCGAGCAGGAAGGGGCTAAAGGTACGGACGAGGTTCTGGCCATCCATCGCCAGCTAAGAGAGTTGGATCATAAATGGGATGAACACCTTGATCTGGCCACCAAGAGATTGGATACTTTAAAGACTTCTATTGATCTTCGTGAACATATAGCAGTAATTATGGGTTATACTGATGAACTTCTCCTGCACGGAGGAAATGATCCTGAGTCTACTCAAAAACGGCAGGAGATTGAAGACAAGATCAAAGAAATAGAGGAACGCATCAAGGACGATCCTTTTGTTCAGGAAGTAATGGCCAAAATTAAGGCGCTACGTACAGATGTAGCCCAGAAGGTGAGTTTGAAGCAGGGGATGGATGATGTGCGTTCTCTGCCTCAGAAAATTGCCGAAATTTTACGTCTCAAAGGTTACCGCAGTGGAAAGGAGCTCTACGTGCAAACCCTGGCCCAGGGTCTGGCTCTTTTTTCCATGGCTTTTTACGGCAAGCCGATTATTTACCGGACAACTGACTACAAGACTAATGAATACCGTAACCTTTTGGGTGGATTGCTTTTTGAAGATTTTGAAGACAACCCCATGCTTGGTTATCGGGGTGTGGCCAGGGATGTGCATGATTGGGAGTTGGAGGCCTTTAAACTCGCTCGCGGAGCCTTTGGAGGTAAGAATCTACAGCTGATGCTTCCCTTCGTGCGAACCCTGGAGCAGGCCAGAAGTATGAAACGTTACCTTGCTAATGTGCACAAGTTGCGCTCTGGCGAAGACGGCCTGAAGTTGATTTTGATGTCAGAAATTCCAAGTAATGCCATTCTGGCAAAAGAATTCATCAAGGAGTTTGATGGATTTTCCATTGGCTCCAACGACATGACTCAATTGGTTCTGGGAACAGATAGAGACAATGCCAGGCTGAGGCATATTTATGATGAAGAAGATCCCGCAGTTGTCTGGGCTATTTTAGTGACCATTTTTACCGGTCAAAAGTATGGTAAAAAGGTTGGTTTCTGCGGTCAGGGCGTATCCAATAGTAAAATAATCAGAGGGTTGGTGTGTATTGCCGGTATAGTCTCAGCTTCAGTTGTTCCTGACACCTATGCCCAGACTAAATATGATATTGCAGCCATGGAAAAGGAGGATATTAAACCTAAAGACTTGGGTAAGTGGCTTAAAAAACAACATTTAGAGAGGCTGCACAATTTGCTCAAAGAACATGGCTATGAGCATATTTTGAAAAAATACTCTTCAGATAGAGATCTTATGGATTGGTACGAGGGAGAGCTCTCTCGTTTACATGAACAACTATATTCTAATTTAGGTTCGGCTAAGGAAGATTTTTATCGTCAGGAATTGGAAGCTTTTCGCTCTATTTTCCATAAACCAGTAATTTATGCCAATTGGGATTGGCAGAGCACCGTAAACGATGCTCTCCATCAGGCAGGGTTTACATCGTTTGAAGAGCAGGAAAAGGCCATGCAGGAACAGGCCGAAAAAGTCTGGTAAAAGAGGCGGCTTGATGGCCGCCTTTTTCGTGAGAGTAAGGAACAATGACTAAAAAGATTCTTGCACGAATTGATAGGCCGCAAGATATTTCCTCTCTTTCATTAGACGATCTGGCCGAACTAGCCAAAGAGATCAGAGAGCTGATTATAGAAGTAGTGGCCAAAAATGGAGGGCATTTGGCTCCATCTTTAGGGGTCGTTGAGCTGACTTTGGCTTTGCTTAAAGTATTTGACCCAGGCCACGATAAATTTATCTGGGATGTGGGGCATCAGGCATATGCTTATAAGATTTTGACAGGCCGGAAAGACAATTTTCATACTTTGCGCCGTCTTGGTGGCATCAGCGGGTTTCCCAAGCCTTCAGAAAGTGTTTATGATCATTTTGGAGTCGGCCATTCCAGCACATCTATTTCTGCAGGGTTGGGTATGGCTGTGGCCAGAGATATTTTAGGGCAAAGTCAAAAGGTGCTGGCCATTATTGGCGATGGCTCCATGACCGGAGGTCTGGCCTACGAGGGGTTGAATCAGGCTGGCGACCTGGACAGGGATTTGATTGTAATCTTAAATGATAATGAAATGTCCATTGCCAAAAATGTTGGCGCCTTGTCTTCGTTCTTAAGTAGAAAATTGACTTCTCGCTGGGTGCTCAGGTTTAAAAAAGAAATGGAAGCCTGGATGCGTCAGATCCCAAAAATTGGCGATGAGCTTGTTCATTATGCCCGGCGTAGCGAAGAGTCTTTAAAGAGTTTTTTTACTCCTGGTATGCTGTTCGAGGCCTTTAAATTTAATTATTTGGGCCCTATTGATGGACATAATCTAAAAAGACTTATTGAGTTTTTTGAGCACATCAAGACCTTGGATGGGCCACTTCTGGTTCATGTGCTGACCAAAAAGGGTAAAGGGTATAAACCGGCAGAAAACAATCCTACTTATTTTCACGGTGTTGGCTGTTTTGAACCTGAAACAGGAGCAGCCAAGAAGTTTGGCCCATGTTTTTTGCCTAGTTATACGGACGTATTTGGTCAGACACTATGTTCATTGGCTGAAAAAGATGACCGGATCGTAGCTATTACAGCTGCTATGCCCGAAGGAACAGGTCTATCATCCTTTGCCCAAAAATTTCCTGATAGATTTTTTGATGTGGGAATTTGTGAACAACATGCAGTGACTTTTGCTGCCGGACTTGCCACCCAGGGGTTTAAGCCGGTAGTGGCCATATATTCTACCTTTCTGCAGCGGTCTTATGACCAGATTGTGCATGATGTGTGTTTGCAAGACCTACCTGTTACTTTCTGTCTGGATCGGGGTGGGCTGGTTGGTGAGGATGGGCCGACCCATCATGGAGCTTTTGATCTGTCATACTTACGCCATGTTCCGAACATGACTTTAATGGCTCCAAAAGATGAGGCAGAGTTGCAGGATTTACTTTACACAGCTATAAACTATCCTGGTCCCAGTGCTATCCGCTATCCCCGCGGGGTAGGAGTAGGTGTCGAATTAAAGGATAATTTTCAAAATATCCCCTTGGGCCAGGGGGAGCTGCTTCGCGATGGGCAGGATGGACTTATTGTAGCTATCGGCAGCCGCGTGTACCCAGCTTTGGAAGCTGCCCGGGAGTTAGAAGAAGAAAATGATTTACAGATAGCAGTTTATAATGCCCGTTTTGTCAAACCTTTGCCAGAGGATGATTTAAGGCAACTGGCGTCCAAGTTTAATAAGCTCCTGCTGGTAGAAGAAAATGTTCTGGCTGGGGGGTTTGGCTCCGCAGTTTTAGAATTTTTAGCTGACAATGGTCTTTTAACCAATTTGATGATAAAAAGGATTGGACTTCCGAACAAGTTTGTTGAACATGGTCCGCAAAAGATTTTGCGGCGAATGTTGGGTTTAGGGAAAGATGGTATAAAAAAGAGCGTGCTTAAATTGGTACAAGGAGAATAAAGTTGGACATGCTTACCAAAAATAATGTTTTAGCTGAAATTTTAGATAAAAATTTAGATGCCATTGCACAAGCTGAACAATTATCAAGTGAGACAATCAAGCAAAGTGTGCAAAAAGGCTCCATGGTTGTCCTGGCAAATCCTAACCATGGTAATGTGTTACCGATTTTAATTGGCCAGCCGGCTCGTATTAAAGTTAACGCCAATATTGGTACTTCGCCCTTTATCAATGATCTGGAGTTGGAACTGAAGAAAGTTCAGGTAGCTTACAACAGCGGGGCACATACGATAATGGATTTATCTACAGCCGGTAATTTGGATGAGATCCGCAAGCTAATAATTGATCATTCTCCTTTGCCAGTAGGCACGGTGCCTATTTATTCTGTGGCTCAAAAATATATTAGTCAGGGACAAGACCCGAGCCGGATGTCAACTCAGGAGATTTTTGAAGAGATCCATAAACAGGCTGAACAAGGTGTGGACTTTATGACCGTGCATTGCGGTGTGACAAAGAGGGCGGCCAGCCTGGTGAAAGAGGGACAGCGACTCCTGGGCATTGTTTCGAGGGGCGGGTCGATTTTGACCAAATGGATGCAAGTAAACAACAAGGAAAATCCACTTTATGAACATTATGATGATCTTTTGAAATTGGCCAAAGAATATAATCTGACTCTAAGCCTGGGTGATGGTATGCGTCCGGGTGCAGGCGCTGATGCTGGCGATGCAGCCCAGTGGGAAGAGGTAATTGTCCTTTCAGAGCTTACTTTAAAGGCCTGGGAAGAGGGGGTCCAGGTTATGATCGAGGGTCCCGGGCATGTTCCTTTGCATCTTATAGAGAGTCAGATTCGAGGTATAAAACAACTTTGCCACAATGCCCCTCTATATGTACTAGGACCTCTCACTACGGATGTTGCCCCTGGTTATGATCATATCGCCGGAGCCATTGGCGGTGCTTTGGCTGCTATAAACGGGGCAGACTTCTTATGTTATTTAACCCCTGCTGAACACTTAACCTTGCCGACTTTAGAAGATGTCCATGAAGGGGTGGTTGCTTCGCTTATTGCTGCTCATAGCGCAGAAGTTGCCATGGGTCGGAAAGATGCAACTGAGCGTAATAACGAGATTTCCAAAGCCAGAAAAGAGCTTGACTGGGAGCGCATAACTTCCTTGGCGCTTGATCCTGAGACGGTAAAGAGAAGACGTAAGGATTTTGCGGGCAAAGAAGAATGTGCCATGTGCGGCGAGTTTTGCGCAGTAAAGATGCTTAGATAAGGAAACGAGGAAACGGAGAAACGTATAAATGGCGAATCAAGTAATCTCCGCGTCCCGGTTTCTCCGTTTCCTCGTTTCAGCTGTGCCGATAGAAAATAACCTGCACTGGTTCTCTGGTGATTAACCCTTCCTTGAGCATGGGGTCGATGGTTTGTAAAAAGGTATTGATTTTGTCGGATGTATCCACAATTTCAATAACCAGGGGCATGTCTTCGGAAAGGCGCAAAATTTTTGAACTGTGGATCCGGCTGTTTGCTCCATAACCCAAGACCCCGCGTAGCACCGTAGCCCCTGCCAGGCCCATTTCTCTGGCTTTAAGCACTATCTGTTCATACAAGGGTTTGTTATCAAACTTATCATCTTCTCCGATAAAAATACGGATACGTTCGGCCTGTTCTGGTAACTTCATTTTGTTGCCTCCTATTTTATTTTTTTATATTAAAGCAAAGCCCTATCAGGTTCAAGGAGACAAATGGCTATAGAAGTAGAACTCAAGTTCCCGGTGGAAGATTTTGATACACTTGTCCCGATTTTAAAAAATAAAGGGAGAAAGCTTTCGCCCTGGTATTTTGAACAAAATATTGTACTGGATACGCAGGAACAACTACTTAAAGAGAAAGATATTCTTTTGCGCTTGCGCAAAGGCTTAGACCATGTCCTTACCTTAAAATTTCCCGAGGTGGACACGGATGGCCCAGTTAAGAAAAGAGAAGAATTGGAAGCCAAGGTGGAGGATATTTATATTTTAGAAAAAATTTTTAAGACCTTGGGTTTTTTCCCTTTTTTAAGTTATGAGAAATTCAGACAGAAGTGGGAACTCGAGGATTGTAAAATTTGTCTGGATATTTTGCCTTTTGGAAATTTTATAGAAATAGAGGGCGATAAAATTTTTCAGGCAGCCAAAATATTACGACTGGTAGTCGAACAAGGGACAAAAAAGACCTATTATGAATTGTTTCAAGATTTTTTGAAAAGCCATAACTTGCCTTTGGAAGAGAGTTTTGTTTTTTCTGAGAAAAAAAAGGAGTTGATTGCCGCAAGACTTGGCGTGAAAATTTAAAGCCATGGAGAAGGATATGTTTACGGATACACAGTTGGACAATTATGCTAAAGTATTGATTTGGGGTATGAGAAAGGCCCGCACAAAGCAATTTGCCAAAGGGGATATTATTTTGCTGCGCACAGACAAGTCAGCTTTGCCTTTGGCAGACAAGGTGTTTCAAAAATTACTGGAACTTGGATTAAATCCCGTGGTGCGCATTAATTTGCCCGAGGACATGGAAAAGACCTTTTTCACCCATGCTTCTGACGAACAGATCACTTTCAAGGTGCCGGGAGATGAAGAGCTTTATAATCATTTGAATGGTCTTATTTCCTTGCTTGGGCCTGAATCTTTAACTCACCTGAAAGATATTGATCCGTCTCGTATCGGCAAACTGGCTGTGGCCAAAAAGTATTTGCGCGATATCCTGGAAAAGAGGGAAAACCAGGGGGATTTTGGCTGGACCCTGTGTCTTTATCCTACTCAGGAGCTTGCCAGCAAGGCCGGCTTAAGTTTGGAAGAATATACCGAGCAGGTGATAAAGGCAGTGTATCTGGATCATGACGATCCTTGTTCGGATTGGGAAAGGGTCTATAATCTGGCTCAAGAAGTAAAAGGTTGGCTCAACAGCCTGGAAGTAGAATATTTTCATATCATGTCCGAAAACACAGACCTGAAGGTTTACCAGGGAGAGATGCGGCGGTGGCTGGGTGTTTCCGGGCATAATATCCCCAGTTTTGAACTCTTTTTATCGCCGGACTACCGTTATACCGAAGGCGTTTATTTTGCGGACCAGCCATCCTATCGCAGCGGCAATGTCGTCCGCGGAGTGCGCCTGGAATTTAAAGAAGGCCAGGTGATTGATGTAAAGGCTGAGGAAGGAGAGGAGTTTGTGCGCAAACAACTAAACATGGATAAAGGCGCTTCTTTCCTGGGCGAGTTTTCACTGACCGATAAGCGCTTTTCCCGTATCAGTAAATTTATGGCCCATACCCTTTATGATGAAAACTTCGGAGGAGAATTTGGTAATTGTCATGTTGCTGTTGGAGCCTCTTATGCCGATACCTATGCTGGTGACCCGAAAGAATTGACTCCCGATAAGAAAAAAGAACTCGGATTTAATGATTCAGCCCTGCACTGGGATCTGGTGAATACGGAAGCCAAGGTTGTTTATGCCTATCTTAAAAATAAGGAACGGATAACCATTTACGAGAATGGAAAGTTTTTGATGGATGTCCTGGAAGATTAAGGCCTGCCAGGCCAAGCTGCCGCCAACACAGAGTGCCCCAGACGTACTCAGCACCAGCGAAATGAGGAGCAGGGTACTTCAAAATAGTTGTTGGCGGCATTGAGCCCCTTGTTGGTCGCTCTTC
Source organism: Desulfovulcanus sp. (assembly GCF_982781345.1). Taxonomy (NCBI): domain Bacteria; kingdom Pseudomonadati; phylum Thermodesulfobacteriota; class Desulfovibrionia; order Desulfovibrionales; family Desulfonauticaceae; genus Desulfovulcanus; species Desulfovulcanus sp. The sequence goes on along the minus strand of NZ_CEYAEZ010000027.1, from coordinate 2,878 downwards.
TCCTTTCTTACTTGCCTCAAATTTCACGCGTTGCATCTTCGTGATAATCCCTCCCTTAACCGTTTGCTATCATTTAACATCATCTCATCATTTATCAGAGTCCGTGAAATTTTTGCCAACGTGTTGTTATCACAGAATATAATCAAGTTGTTTTGGTGAGTTACTGAGGACTGGCTCCTTTTGCGAAGCAGAAGCACCTGTTCACAGATATAGCAGGGCAAACCCTTCTGATTTTTAAGAGAAAACATCGCGCCAAGCCGCCAAGTCGCCAAGGAAAACAAAGGCTTTTGTTCGGCTTAAGGGAACAAGCCGAACAAAAGATTCTCGGCCCTTTGGGTCGATTATCCTGGCCTGAAAGGCCAGTAAGTCAGGTTTGTCAGCGTCTTGCTGACAGAGTTGACGCTTTCGCTATTTCTACCCTTGGCGTCTTTGCGTCTTGGCGCGAGAATTTTTTCAATTTAGGTGCGTTTGCCCTGACAGATATAGGGTTTAGGCTATAAATTTTCGCGGAGTTAAGTTAGCATGAAAAAATTGCTCTTTTAGTCTGTTTCCAGTGGAATAATGCTGGTTAAAATTTTGTAAGGATACTAGCTTATAAAGGCTATATGGTTTATAGGGTGTGATTATCAGGCGAATCAGAAAAGTTTTTTGGTTTTACGTAAAGAGAATGATCTATTCCCGCCTTGTTTCCTCTTCCTCAACTGTCACATACCTAGAGGAGACACCGGAAAATCATCAGACGCATACTCGCCTATCACTCCGCCAGTCTCTGATGCAGCTCTTGGCTAATTTGTATTTTTTGTGGTTTTGTCATGATTGGGTAAACTGTTGAGCCAAAAAAAATCTGTTTGTCATCAAAATTTAGCATTCCTGTAACAAAACTGTAACAAATAAGTTCTACATAGTTGTCAACAAAATTGGACAAGTCAAAAGGAGGTTAAGATGAAGAGGAAGTTATTTTTGTTTATGGCTGTTATAGCCAGTTTGTTGCTTACAGTTTCGGCGTGGGCCGGTTCCATCCAGATTAAGGGGTCAACCACGGTTTTGCCTGTGACTCAAAAGATTGCCGAGCAGTTTATGAAAGAGTTTCCGGACATTAGCATTTCCATATCCGGTGGAGGCTCTGGAAATGGTATCAAGGCCCTGATTGATGGGACAACAGACATAGCTGACAGTTCAAGGTTTATTAAAGACAAAGAGATAAAACTTGCTGTTTCCAAAGGTAAGTATCCAGTTCCCTTTGCCGTGGCTTATGATTGTATTGTCCCTGTTGTTCATCCTTCTAATCCGGTGTCCAACCTGACCTTGGAGCAACTCAAGGCTATCTATACTGGTAGAGTTAAAAATTGGAAGGACGTTGGCGGAGAGGACAGAAGAATTGTAGTGATTTCAAGAGATACATCTTCCGGAACTTATGAAGTATGGGAAAAGAAGGTCTTAAAGGGTGCTCGTGTCTATGCCGGGGCTCAGCTCCAGGCCTCGAACGGTGCTGTGGCCCAGGTAGTGGCCAAGAATAAATATGCTATTGGTTATGTAGGTATTGGTTATTTGAACAAAGATATAAAAGTGGTTAAGGTGAATGGGGTGACTGGTACCCCAGCTACTGCTTTGGATGGTAGTTTTCCCATTGCACGCAGCCTGTTCATGTTTACACAAGGTTGGCCAACAGGTGATGTAGCCAAGTTTATCCGGTATGTTCTCCATCCACAAAAAGGACAAAAACTGGTCAAAGAAGTTGGCTTTGTGCCTCTCTACTAGAGAGACCTTATGAGGCTAAAGGCTTAGGGCTAAAAAAATACCCCTAATGCCTTTAGCCCTTAGTTGTTGAATCGTGCATGTCTCCAATGCAGCGTTTCGCTGTTCTGGAGTTTTTTGTTGTTGCTACTGATGTGTAGGTAAAAGTCGGGTCGTTAATGAGAGGATAAGAAGAAGTATGTTTAGTCGTCAGAAAAGAGAACAACTGATAAAACTTGCTTTTTTAAGTATTGCCTGTGGGTCTATAATTATTTTGGGTCTGATCATGTTTTTTTTATTTTATGAAGGTCTACCCATTTTCAAGCACGTTTCATTTAAAGAATTTTTTCTGGGTACTGAATGGTACCCTACATCTGAGCCGCCATCTTTTGGTATCTTTCCTCTTTTTATGGGCTCGTTATTAGTCACGGTTTTATCTTCGCTTATTGCTGTGCCTTTAGGGATCATGACCGCCATTTATCTGGCAGAAATCGCAGGATCAAAAATACGGAGTATAGTTAAACCTGTGGTTGAACTTTTGGCAGCCTTGCCTTCCGTAGTGATTGGTTTTTTCGGAATGGTAGTGGTGGCCCCTTTTTTACAGGAGTATTTTGATCTACCCACCGGACTTAACCTTTTTAATGCCTCCTTAATGCTTGCTTTTATGTCTATACCCACAATTTGTAGTATTTCTGAAGACGCTATTTACAGTGTGCCTGCAGAACTTAAAGAGGCCTCTTTAGGTTTAGGAGCAACTCACTTGCAAACCATTGTTCGGGTTGTCTTACCGGCTTCGTTATCCGGTATAAGCACAGCCGTTATTTTAGGCATGTCCAGGGCTATTGGCGAGACCATGGTTGTGCTCATGGTCGCTGGCGGCGCAGCCATGATTCCAGAGAGTATCTTTGATCCTGTCCGGCCCATGCCTGCAAGTATTGCTGCGGAAATGGCCGAAGCTCCCTTTAGGAGCGATCACTATCACGCACTATTCGCCATAGGCGTTGTACTTTTTGTCTTTACCTTGCTTTTTAATATGGTTGCTGACTACATTGCTCATAAACATAAGCAGGTGGGAGCAGCAACGTTATAGAGTCTGTGGCCAAACCCCATTTTAACCGCTGATTGAAAGTCTTGGTTTCTGAAA
>NZ_CEYAEZ010000026.1:0-33274 GCF_982781345.1 Desulfovulcanus sp. | reverse complement strand
CAAGCCTTAGATGTGTCCAAGTCTTTGTTAGCATTGAAGAAAATGCGCTCGCAAACTAACTCAGAAAGTTGAGTTAAAGCTTCATACTTTCTAGTTATGTAGCTGTAGCTCCGTACTCTACGAGTTTGGGTCGTGGAGAGTGGATTGTACCTGAACCCGGGACCAACTTACCGGAGCCATTGCTTTTCAGAGTCTGTGGCCAATCTTACTCAGAGGTCAACTTTTCATAATTTTTTTCAATCTGGTGGTCAAAATGGGGTTTGGCCACAGAACCTTTAAGCCCTATCTTATCTATTTACCTTCTTCCAGCGGAGCCAGAGCCATTTCTGAATTTCAACCACGCTGAAAATGATGAGCCCAACGGCCAAGGTTAGGGCCCAAGATTCAAGCCCGAGAGGAGCACTTTTAAACATGCGGTTCATAACAGGTGAATAGGTAAAAAGCAGTTGTAGAACCGTCATTAAGGTGACGCCGCCTAATAGCCAAGGGTTAGAGAAGAGCCCCACCGCGAACATGGATCGGGTGAGCGAACGACAGTTAAACAAATAGAAAAGCTCACCTATCACGAAAACATTGACAGCTACCGTCCTTGCTTCCGCCTCTCCCGCCCCCCTGCTCAAGGCCCATTTAAACAAACCGAATGAACCCGCAAGGAGCAGTACCCCCACCAGACCAATTCGGAAGATCAAAATGCCGGAAAGAATCGGGCGCTGAGGATCCCGTGGTGGTCGTTTCATGATCCCAGCTTCCTTCGGCTCGAACGCAAGCATAAGCCCCAGTAACACAGCGCTTGTCATATTAACCCACAATATCTGCACCGGCAAAATTGGAAGCGTTACGCCGGCAAGTACAGCTACCATGATGACCAATCCTTCACCGATGTTGGTCGGCAGTGTCCAGGTAATAAATTTTATCAGGTTGTCGAAGACTCCGCGGCCTTCCTCAACTGCAGCCTCAATGGTGGCAAAATTATCGTCGGTGAGCACCATGTCGGCGGCCTGCCTGGCCACCTCTGTACCGGCAAGCCCCATTGCCACGCCAATGTCCGCTCGTCGTAGAGCCGGGGCGTCGTTGACGCCGTCCCCGGTCATGGCTACGACATTTCCACGTGTCTGAAACGCCTCTACCAAGCGAGGTTTGTGCTCCGGAGACACCCGCGCGAACACGGCTGTATCGACGACGGCTTCGATAAGCTCGGCATCCGAGAGTTTGGCCAGGTCACGTCCGGTAAGCACAGGAAAATCCGGTGGGTCAAGGTTAAGTTGACGGGCAATTGCTACTGCTGTTCCGGGATGGTCTCCAGTGATCATCTTGACCTGGATTCCGGCCCGCTGGCACGCATGCACCGCATGGAGAGCCTCATTGCGGAGAGGATCGATCATGCACTGAAACCCCAAAAAGACCAGTTCGCCAGCAACATCGTCCAGTGTCACAGTCGCAGTGCCTGGTGGCAGTTTTTTGCTGGCAAATCCCAGTATACGCAGCCCTTTCGAGGCAATCTTGTTCACCTGAGCGTAAATGCGTGCACTGTCTAAGTCCGTTGGCTCTCCATCGGTGCCGAGAACAGTCTCGCAACGGGGCAGGAGGACCTCTATCGACCCCTTCAGATAGACGACCGGTTCTCCTGCGCTGCGTCCGTGCAGCGTTGCCATGTATTGGCGCTCAGACCCGAAGGGGATCGTATCTAACCGTGGCCATTGCTCTTGCTCCTTCTCAGGCAAAAGTCCGGCTTTCCGCGCCGCGACGATCAGCGCCCCCTCGGTAGGGTCACCCTGAATGCGCCAAGCGCCTTCGGTCTCTCGTAATAGCGCATCATTGCACAAGAGCCCCGCCCGTAAGACTTCCATCAGTGCAGGACGCGTCCGGGGATCGATTTTCTCAGCGGATTGGTCAAAAAACGCGCCCTTGGGAGCATACCCGATCCCGCTCACGGAAAACCGCTCAGCCCCCGCCACGATCATCTGCACTGTCATCTCGTTGCGAGTCAATGTACCAGTCTTGTCAGAACAGATCACCGAGGTACTACCCAGGGTCTCCACCGCTGGCAGACGCTTAATTATTGCATTGCGTTTCGCCATACGCTTCACGCCGATGGCTAACGTGATAGTCACGGCTGCCGGAAGACCTTCCGGGACTGCACCAACTGCCAACGCTACGGCAGCCTTGAACATGTAGAGCCAGGACTCGCCGCGAAAAGCCCCGACGAGGAAAGTCAAGATGGCCATGCCGAGAATGACATAAAGAAGAATACCGCTAAAATGGGTGATCTTTCGCGTTAATGGAGTCGCTAGAATTTCCACCGAGGAAATAAGTTTCGAAATACTACCGATTTCAGTATTGTCCCCGGTAGCCACAACAATCCCTCTTCCGCTCCCGGAGGTTACCATCGTGGAGGAGTAAGCCATGTTCTTTCGCTCTGCCAGCACACTATCACGCTCAAGTATCCCGCTATTTTTCTCTGCGGGTACGGACTCGCCTGTCAGGGTAGACTCATCAATTCGCAGTTCGCGGGTCCATATCAAGCGAAGATCAGCTGGCACTTTGTCGCCGGCTTGCAGCAACACTATGTCGCCGGGCACCAGATCGCTGGCGTCGATACGCTGACGTTCCCCACCACGCAAAAGCGTGGCCTCGCTAATTATAACCTGCGCAAGTGCTACAATAGCATCAAGGGCCTTGCTCTCTTGGAAAAATCCAATCATAGCGTTGAGTATGACCACCCCAAGGATTACTCCCATGTCCACCCATTCCTGCAAGACAGCTGTAATGAGCGCTGAAGCAAGCAGGATATAGACCAGCGGCTGGTGAAACTGTAACAAAAACCGGATCAAGGGCCCCTGTCTCTTTTCTAAGGTAAGCACATTGGGGCCATAATATTCCTGACGGTTTGCGACCTCAAAGGTATCCAGTCCCTTGTCCGGATTTGTCTCCAGCAGGTCCAGCACTTCGGAAACAGGCAAATGGTGCCAGTGTTTAGCAAGAATGCTTTGCATTTCCATTAGTCAAAATCCTTTTCAGCTTTAAAAACTGAGTCTGGTCCGTGTCTTGCTATATTTAAACTATGGACATATTCAATTTTGATCCGGCCACTTTTTTAAGTTTCTTCCTGACTCTGTTTCGTATAAGTTTAGTCCTGTTTTTACTCCCGTTTTTTGGGGGAGAATCTTTGCCCAACCCGGTCAAAGCGGCTGTCTGCCTGGTCCTAACCTTAGGCCTCTGGCCTAATTTATCTTTTCCGGCTGATTATTTTCCAGCCCATCCCTTCGGCATCGCAGTTATGTTGTTGGGAGAATTAATTCTTGGGCTAATACTAGGTTTAGTTGTCAGGTTTTTGTTTGCAGCAATTCAGACCGGAGGCCAACTTATAGGTTTTCAAATGGGCTTTGCCATGATCAACGTTATCGACCCCATCACTGGAATTTCAGAAGCAGTCACTGCCCATTTTTTATATATGACATCACTTCTAACCTTTCTTTCTTTAAATGGCCATTTATTTCTACTTAAAGGACTGGCTCAAACTTTTGAACTAGTCCCACCCGGGGGACTTTTAATTACTCCCCAATTGGTCAATCAAGTTTTCCTTTTTTCAGGTCAAATTTTTGTACTAGCTATAAAAATTGCTGCCCCTGTCATGACCGCCATATTTCTAGTGGATCTCGCGCTGGCTCTTATCTCCAGGGCCGCACCACAGATGAATGTCCTTTTTGTCGGCTTTCCCCTAAAAATTGGCGTAGGTTTTTTGTTTCTTGGTCTATTATTTAAAATTATGAGCATATATCTCTCAGATTTCGTGCATAACTTAGGCACATATTTTGGGCAGTTATTAAAGGCGATGTAATCAGGTTGCCGGATGCCGGTTAGATATGAATCCTCCGTTCAATTAGTAAAGATAAGTGCGGAAATGGTGATCAGTGATTAGGCTCTAAATTTAGTTACTTCAAAAAATTCACTATAGGACTTTAAAGGACTTTAAAATTTTAACGACTCAAGCTTAAAACCTCTATTATTACTATGCCTCAACACGATCCAAGTCGTACGGAAAAAGCAACGCCCAAACGGCGAAAAAAGGCTCGCCAAGAAGGTAATGTTCCCCGCAGTCAGGAACTATCCAAGGTGATGAATCTGTTAGCCGGAGTCATTGCCCTACGCATTGGCATCTCTTTTATTGGAGAACAAATTGTTGACCTGTATAATTGGTTTTTAAACAAAGGTATTCATACCCAGTTAACTCAAGACAATGCTTACGCCATATTTTTATTCTGCTCACAAAAAATTGCTCTTATTGTTCTTCCTGTCATGATGTTTATTGCATTGATCACCTTCATTACCGTCCGCTTACAAGTGGGACCTTTATGGACTACCAAACCGTTAACACCCAAATTCAAAAACTTTAATCTAATAGCCGGACTAAAAAAAATATTCATCGACCCCAAAACATTTATCCGCCTGGCGCGCAGCCTGCTTCAGGCTTGTGTCGTAGCCATAGCTCCTTATCTAGTGCTTAAATCTGAATTCCACAAGCTTTTGTCCCTGTTTTATGAGAGCACAGCAGGCATTTCCGCTTACATATTAAGTACAGGATTTAAGATGACTGAGTACGCCCTTGTCCCTATGCTTATAATTGGCATAGCCGACCTCATCTATACTCGCTGGGATTATGAAGAAAACCTGAAGATGACCAAACAGGAGGTTAAAGATGAGCGCAAACAGGGTGAAGGTGATCCGACCATTAAGAGCAAACAAAAACAGAAGATGCTCGCGGCCATGCAAAAGAGAATGATAAAAAAAGTCCCTGAGGCAGATGTGGTCATTACCAACCCCACCCATATAGCCGTGGCCCTAAAATATGATCCCATACAAGCCCCAGCCCCTTTAGTCCTGGCTAAGGGAGTCAATCATGTAGCAGAAAAAATTAAAGAAGTTGCCAGAAAGCACAATGTGCCCATCAAAGAAAATAAACCTTTGGCACGAGCCTTGTATAAAAGTGTTGAGGTAGGTGATACTATTCCCGAAGAACTATACAAGGCAGTGGCAGCTATACTTGCTCAACTACATAAATTTCGCCGCCAAAACTAGACAACTTTTACAAAACAATACCACCATCCTTGTTTAGTGGGGGAGCAGGGAATGGTGCGTTAATCAAAAGAACTATTAGCTTATTTGTCAGTTAGGACGACTATTCACCATTGAGGTGTCAATTTTATGGCAACAAAATCAACCGCTCTGAATCTGGACTATTCAAAGTTCTCTAAGCAGGGAGACGTTCTTTTGGCCGCTGGGGTGGTCATTATCCTCTTTGTAATGCTTATCCCCATGCCGACCATTGTCCTTGACGTGATGCTCGCCTTTAATATCTCTTTTGCCCTGGTCATCCTGGTCACGGTGATGTTTATGAAATCCCCTTTAGAGTTTTCAATTTTTCCCTCCCTGCTTCTAGTTACCACCTTGCTACGTTTGGCCTTGAATGTAGCTTCTACCAGGTTGATACTTATTCATGGCGACCAGGGCACAGCAGCAGCAGGAAAAGTCATTCAGGCCTTTGGCAATTTCGTAGTTGGCGGCAATTACGTTATAGGGATTGTTATTTTTCTCATCTTATTTGCCTTGAACAAAATGGTTATTACAACCGGTACAACAAGAATCGCTGAAGTTGCTGCTCGCTTTACCCTTGATGCTATGCCGGGTAAACAAATGGCTATTGAAGCAGACCTTAATGCTGGCCTTATTGATGAACAAGAAGCCAAAAAGCAACGTGAGCTGATCCGTAAAGAAGCTGACTTCTACGGAGCCATGGATGGTGCAGGCAAGTTCGTCTCAGGAGATGTTAAAGCAGGCATGCTTATTACAGCTATCAACATCATTGGCGGCTTTTTTATCGGGGTAATGCAAAAAAACATGAACTGGATGGAGGCCGCCCAGACCTATACTTTGCTGACTATTGGCGACGGCCTGGTCTCCACTATTCCTTCTATAATCATCTCCACTTCTGCAGGCATTATTGTCAGCCGGGCAGCAGCTGAAGCTCAAATGGGTGAAGAATTTATTGCACAATTGACTATTCACCCCAGAGCATTACGCTTGGTCTCAGTCGTCCTGGTTCTCTTCGCCATAGTCCCGGGCATGCCTACTTTTGCTTTTTTACTCCTCTCCGCTACGTTATTTACCCTATCTCTTTTAGCGGCCAAAAATAAAGCCATGCTCGATCAAATGGAAGTACAGAAAAAGAAAACCCAAAAGGCACCCCAGGATACTCCGGAAGAAGTTCAGGCTTTACTTCCACTGGATATTCTAGCATTAGAGGTCGGCTACGGACTTATCCCTCTGGTAGATGAAGACCAGAATGGGAACCTTTTGGCACGAATCAAGTCCATCAGACGTCAATTCGCCCTGGATATGGGGGTCATCATTCCTTCCCTGCATTTAAGGGACAATTTAGAGTTAAAGCCTGGTGAATATGTTGTTCTCATAAAAGGTAATGAAGTGGGAAGGGCTGAAATCATGATTGACCATTACCTGGCCATGGATCCCGGTGATGCTAAATACAGGATCAAAGGAATTGAGACACTCGAACCGGCTTTTAATTTACCGGCTCTGTGGATACCAAAAGAAAAGAAAGAAGAGGCTGTTATGGCCGGATATACTGTGGTTGATCCTTCAACGGTCATTGCTACCCACTTAACTGAAATCTTTAAACGCAACCTGCACGAATTCTTAGGACGCCAGGAAACTCAGAATCTCTTGGACAACCTGGCTCAGAGAGCCCCCAAGGCCGTTGAAGATCTGGTTCCCAATATCTTAAGCCTTGGTACTGTTCAAAAAGTATTGCAAAATCTTGTTCGGGAAGGGGTATCCATCCGCGACATTCTAACCATTGTTGAAACTCTTGCAGACTATGGCCAGCAAACTAAGGATCCTGAACAGCTTACTGAATTTGTCCGCCAGCGTCTGGGCAGGACCATTGTCAAACCTTACCTGACTCAGGACAATGCCTTGCCGATTCTGACCCTGGACCCGCAGATTGAACAAACATTTCAGGAAAATTTACGCCAGACAGAGCAAGGCACTTACCTGGCAATGGAGCCACAACTGGCCCATTCTATTATCCAGGCCATCAACAAAACCTTGGAAAAGGCCATGATAAGTGAAGGACAGCCGGTTTTGTTGGTCACTCCCATACTTAGACCCCATCTGGCGCAACTATTAATACGTTTTGTGCCAAATTTACCTGTTATTTCACAGGCCGAAATACCGCCTGACATCCGTTTGGAATCCGTTGGAGTGGTGAGCTTAAACCATGCAAATTAAAACTTTCCGTGGCAAAACATCATCTGAAGTGATGGCCCGGGTCAAAAAAGAGCTGGGTTCTGATGCGGTTATTCTGAGCAGTGAAAATATCACTGAAAACGGCCAAAAATGGTATGAAATAGTCGTGGCCCTGGAAAGAGAAGTTGAGAAAGACATAACACCCCAGATTCCCAATAAAGCTAATTTTGATCTGGACTTCCGCCTGGAGTGGGAAAACTTTAAAAAAAGTATATACGACCTGGTCAAGCCACAGTTAAACAGAGAAAACATAACGCCTAGAAAAAGACAGGTCTTGGATTTTCTGGAAAAGCAAGGGGCAGGGACCGACCTTATTTTAGAACTCTACAACAAAGTGAGTCGCTCCAACAATACACCTATCCTAAAAATCCTTGGACAGACCGTAAAAGTGGCTCCCTGGACAGAAAAATTTATTTCACAACGAATACATGCTTTTACCGGACCAAGCGGTACCGGCAAAACAACCACTCTATTGCGCCTGGCCCTGGAGGTAAAAAAAAGACAGCCCCAAAAAATTCTGGTCATTAACGCAAATAATACTCAGGCGGGCGGCAGATTGTACTTAAAACATTTTGCCGAGTTATCTGGCCTAGCTTACACTGAGGTAAGCACTTTGGATCAAAAAACATTTAAAAGGTTCGATAATTATGACTATATTTTTATTGACATGCCAAGTTTAGGACCTGGTAAAACTTTAAACACATATCTAACCGAATTAAAAATCATCCGAGAAGTAGCCATTCACTTGATTTTTAGCCCTGTTTACTCTTATGAACAATTTGACTTCTTTGCTCAAAAATATTCTCATCCTCAAGTAAAAAGCCTTGTCTGGACGAAACTGGACGAAGCTTGTATTTTTGGTTTATTAATAAATTTGGCATGGAAAATGGATCTGCCCATTTCTTATTTCGGCTATGGTCCCAGCCTAAAAAATTGTTCAACATCAGCCACCCAAGACAATCTATGGCGGCTGATTTTTAAAAAAGAGTTGCCCAATGGATGTAAAGTTATTAATTATTGACGCCCACTTAATAATATAATTTATGGTATGCTCATGCACAAAAAACTTCCCATAGTCATATCCGTTACCTCTGGAAAAGGTGGAGTTGGTAAAACTAATATTTCTATAAATCTCTCTTATTGTCTCCAAAAACTGGGCAATAGAGTGCTTATTCTGGATGCAGATCTGGGCCTTGCTAATGTGGATGTGCTTTTGGGATTGACTCCCGAATACAATATCTTCCACCTGCTTAATCAAGGTATTTCACTATCCAAAATTTTACTTCAGACAAATTATGGTTTCCAGATTCTGCCTGCCGCCTCAGGAGTCACTGAAATGCTTACCCTATCCACGGGTCAAAAACTTGAACTCCTGGAAGCAATGGATTATCTGGAGGATAAGATAGACTACCTTATTGTGGATACGGGCGCTGGTATCAATGACAATGTCATTTATTTTAACCTGGCAGTTCAGGAACGACTGCTCATTCTGACCCCTGAGCCCACTTCTCTAACCGATGCTTACGCCCTGATCAAAGTGCTTAAAAACAAACATAACATTCAAAAGTTCAGGGTTATTGTGAACATGGCCAAAACAGAAGTTGAGGCCAAAAATGTGTTTAAAAAACTCTATGCTGCTTGTGATCATTTTTTGAGTAGTATTTCTCTTGATTTAGTTGGAATCATCCCCCATGATATAACAGTTAAAAAGAGTGTCGCTCGGCAGGTTCCTTTCTGCCATGAGCAACCGCAGGCTCCGGCCACCAAGGCCATGCAAAAAATTGCTCGAAAAATAAACAACTGGCAAGCAGCAGAACAACTTGATGGCAATATCAAATTTTTCTGGAAAAAACTCCTCTTCCAAGAATAATCCCTGGACTATTCTGGAACAAAAAGGAGTGTGCTTTCTCCGGTTGCCCTCCTGGCAACAAGAAGATATCGTTCGAAGTTATGCCCCCAAGATTAAAATTAGTGCCTTGCGTTTAAAGGCAAAACTTCCCAAGCACATCGAACTGGACGAACTTATCAGTGCCGGGACTTTAGGACTTATTGAAGCTCTAACCAATTTTGACCCCGAGCAAGGTATTAAGTTTGAAACCTTTGCCGATAACCGTATTCGCGGAGCCATGCTTGACGAGCTACGCAAATTGGATTGGTTCTCCAGGGGGCTAAGGCAAAAAATAAAAAAAATTGAACAAACCATTCGAAAGGTTGAACAAAATACAGGTAGTGTACCCAATTCACTTGAACTCAAGGAAATTACAGGTTATTCTTTAGATGAAATTAACAAAGTGTTAGTAGCACTTCAAAACCAGGTTTGTTTAAGCCTGGACGCAATTCAGGAAAATTTTGTCTTACCAGATAACAGCGAGCGTTTTAAAGAACCGCATGAAAGGGTATTGATTAAAGACCTGGTAAACAAAATTGCCAAACTGGTTAAAGAGCTAACTGACCGTGAAAAATTGGTTCTGTCTCTGTACTATGTGGAAGAGCTAACCATGAAAGAAATTGCTCAGGTCATGGAGATAACTGAAGGAAGAGTTTCTCAACTCCACTCACAAGCTCTAAAAAAACTGAGAGAAAAATTTACACAAAGATACGAAAGAAATTAGGAGGAGGTCATGGCTATCGATAAAAATATGCGCATTTTAGTGGTAGACGATTTTTCAACAATGCGTAGAATAATTAAAAACATTTTGCGGCAGCTAGGCTACAATAATATTGTTGAGGCGGATGATGGTACTACTGCCTGGGAAATTTTAAATAAGGACAGAATAGATTTCATTATTAGCGATTGGAACATGCCCAAAATGACCGGCATCGAGCTTCTGCGAAAAGTAAGGGCTAGTGAAGAATTTGCAGACCTTCCTTTTTTAATGGTCACCGCTGAAGCTCAACAGGAAAATATCATAGAAGCCGTTCAAGCTAAGGTATCTAATTATATAGTTAAACCATTTACTGCGGAAACGTTAGGTAAAAAAATCGAAAAGATTTTTGAAAAGTGATTAAAAAGTGCAAGCTCGCCATTTTTATAACTTACCGAGGGCAAGTAAGTCTAACATCAGTTTATCAGTATACTTAAAAATTCTTACTGTTTTACCTGCCCTCGGCTTTCGCTAATGCGTAGTCAAATAGTCTTTATTGTTTATCTGAGATATATAGCCCCAATAAATATATATGCTATTTATAGTTCCTGATCCAGAAGAATCCAACCAGAATAACACTGAAGAAAAGGTTAAACTTGATACGTCAGAATTGACTATCGACAAGGGAACACAAAAAGTCGAACTGGATCTGGATGACGCTCCTTTTTTAGAGGAAGAAAAGGAGGGAGAAGAGGAAGAGAAAGAGGACGAAAAAAAAGGAGTTTCTGAAGAGTCTGAAGAAAAACCAGAAGATCAGGTTCCTGTTCCAACACCATTTTGGAAAAAAAAATGGTTTTTTATAGCTCTAGCAGGAGTAATTGCTTTAATTGCTGTTGGTGTTTATTTTCTTTTTTTAAAGCCCTCTCCACCTCCTCCTGAATCACAAAAACCACAGGTTCAGAAAGCAGAACCTTCTCCCCCTCCGCCGCCTCCTCCGGAAGAGATAGTTATTCCCTTTGAACCGTTTTGGGTCGAACTTACTTTTAACGGGCAAACTAAATTTCTATACTGCAAACTATCTTTTTCCACCACTGACTCCAAGTTGGAATGGGAGGTCAAACGTAAAACTATTATATTGAGAGATGCAGTATATTACTACTTACGAAACAAAAATTTTATATTCTTAAACAATAAAAAGAATGTAGAGCGGTTAAAAAAAGACATACTGTCAGTAGTCAACCAATATTTAAATAATGGCCAATTGAAAAACATTCTTATTGAGGAATATGTGCTTAAATAATGGTAAATCCTATTGACCTACCGGTCATTTTCTCTCAAACACCGCAAATTCAAAAATTGCAAAATGCAGTTCAGGCTCATCCTGAAGCTCAGCAGGCCTTTACTGCCGATTTGGTGATCCAAAAACAAAAAAAGGAAAAAGACAAGGTTCCAAAAACAGAGAAAACCGATACTGAAATCCAAATCAAAGAAGATAAACAAAACAAAAAAAAGCAACAAAATTTTACGACCAGAGATCGTGAACAAAAAGAAAAAAAACAAGAAATAGAAGAATCTGAATTCCAAGTATCCGGTTCCGGACACTTGATTAATATCAAAGTATGAAGCCTTTGTTTAGTCTATCGCGATCCGTCTTGCACGTTGAAAAATTTTTGTTTGCCCAAAATATCCCATTATGCTCTGCCTGCAAGCAAGCCTTAGACCAAGTCTTTGTACCAGCATGAAAGAAACCAAGATTTGAATAAACCTTGGGACTTAAGTTGATAAAAAGGTTTGGCCACAGGCACTCAGGACTTTTCCAACTTTAGGCACTTTAAAAATGTCATATTTTCAATGGACAATTTTATTCTCTAGCATTATTGAAATCATCCTCTTGGTTTTGGTACTATTTTTTTTCCTCCGCTTGAGAAAATCAGAAGCACTGCTTGCTGAGCTGCAAAAAAAACAGCATGAATTTGTGGAAAAGTTATCCTTTAACGCCCAGTTAGAACAGGAATTGGTGGCCAGTTTTAATCAGAGGCAAAAGGAGCTTATTTTATTGGAAGAAAAATTAGAGACCAGGGCTAAAGAGTTATCAAAATTAGTCAAAGAGGCAGAAAGATTTACCAAGTCTCCCTTTTTTTTAAAACAAATTATCATCGCTGGATACCGTTCCGGACAATCAATTGAAGAACTGGCCAGGACCACTGGCCTAACCAAAGATGAAATTGAGCTTATTGTTGATTCTGACAAGTAACTGGTTTTCTATTTAAGGATTTAAGTCCATGGAGAAGACAAATATAAATCTAAGCGTGATCATCCCAGTAAAAGATGAAGAAGATAATATTTTCAGATTGGGCCAAGAAGTGACTAGCGCCATATCTTCCACTGATTGGACCTGGGAATGCCTATGGGTTGATGATGGGTCTGTGGATGACAGTTTATCACGGCTCAAGGAACTGCATCAAAAAGACAAAAGACATAAATTTATTCAACTGGACCAAAATTACGGTCAGTCAGCGGCCATGTTTATCGGCTTTAAACAGGCTAAAGGAGAAATCCTTGTCACACTTGATGGTGACGGCCAAAACGACCCAAATGATATCCCCCGTCTGGTTAAATGTTTGCTCGAACACAACGCCCACATGGTTAATGGTTGGCGTAAGAACCGACAGGACAGCTTGATCCGCAAAATATCGTCCAAAATCGGCAATGGTTTTAGAAATCTTATAACCAAAGATAACATAAAAGATGTCGGCTGTTCTATCCGGGCATTCAAGCGGGAATGCGTCCAGGATATCTTTTTATTCAGAGGGATGCATAGATTTCTTCCTACTCTGGTACGTATAAATGGGTACACAAAAATTTTGGAAATCCCTGTCAACCATCGACCCAGACAATTCGGTCAGACCAAATACGGCATCAGCAATAGACTTTGGGTAGGTCTCATGGATACCCTGGCTGTATTATGGATGCGTATTCGCAGCGTGAACCCAAAAATTAAAACGAGCTCTTTGGATTAATAAATGGAAGAAAAAATTTGGCTTGGAATCGGGCTCTTTGCTCAACTACTCTTTTCAGCCCGGTTTCTGGTCCAGTGGATTGCCAGTGAGCGGGCCAAAAAGAGCGTCATGCCTGTTTATTTTTGGTATTTTAGTATGGGTGGAGCCGTACTCTTATTAGCCTATGCCATCTACCGTAAAGATCCGGTTTTTATTCTCGGTCAGTCCACAGGGCTACTCATTTACAGCCGTAATCTCTACCTTATTTACAAAGAAAAAAAAGAAAAACAGTAACATGCTTCAATGTCTGATAATTGATAGTTTAGTGAACGGCGTAAGGTACGAGAATAAGATAACCTTTTCATCTTCGTTCCTTTGCCATTCAATCCAACAAACACAACAAACTCATAAATGGACTCAATCAGGTTCAGACAACGCTTTCAACCCGGAGATATAGTATCGGGCACAATACTAAATTTCAAAAACCCATATCAAGCCTGGGTTCAAATCCAGGACTTTAAACTCCTTGCCAGAATGAATGCCCGTTATCCTGAAGGCACAGAACTTTTTTTTGTGGTAGAAAAACTCTATCCCCAAATAGTTTTAAAGGAAGTAAACCCCAAAGAACTCAAACATAGAGGACTAAATATTATTGTCTAATCAAAATTCGACTACTATTTTGTCCGACCTTCCCATTCGTCCTTCTACCCCTTGGCTGGCTCCCCTGGCTGGCTTTTCAGACTTACCTTTTCGCCTTTTATGCCGCGAGTTTGGCTGCCAGGTAGCCTGTACGGAAATGGTCAGCGCCAAAGGCCTCTTGTACCGCAGCCAGGGGACAATTGAAATCTTGCGTACCTGTCCCCAGGATAATCCGCTTGTGGTGCAGCTTTATGGCTCTGAACCAGATACTCTGGCCCGGGCAACTGAAAATCTACTTGAACAGGGTTTTAAATATTTTGATCTTAATTGTGGTTGTTCAGTAAAAAAAGTGGTCAAAACCGGCTCTGGTGCAGCCCTGTTAAAAACTCCAGATCTTTTAGTTAGCATCGTCAAAGAAATGGTTAAGTTAGCCCCTCCCGGATGTGTAGGAGTAAAACTGCGCTTGGGGTGGTCAAAAAACGAACCGGTGTACATAGACCTGGCCCGTAGACTGGAATCCATAGGAGCCGGCTGGATCACCTTGCATCCCAGATTTGCAAAACAGGGATTTTCTGGCCAGGCAGATTGGCTGGCCTTGAAAAAACTAAAAGCTACGGTAAAGATACCTATAATCGGCAGCGGAGACCTGTTTACGGCCCAAGATGGGCTAAATTGCCTGGAACTCACTGGAATCGATGGAATAATGTTTGCCAGAGGGGCCCTGTATGACCCATCAATTTTTCTGCGATACACGTGCCTGATAGAAAACCAAAAAGCGCCTCCCAAAGACGGTCATTTTTTGGCGGCCATGATCCTAAAAATGGCCAGGTTATATCAAAAAATAGATTCATCACCGCGGGCCCTTTTAAAAATGAGGACTTTGGTACCGAAAATGATCCGGGATTTGCCAGGGGCAAGGTTTTTGCGTAATGAACTAACACACTGTTCTTCATGGAGCCATTTAGAAGAAATTTTAAACCGTCTGCGTTTATTAGGCTATGCCTGAGTCTATCACTTTAAGGGAATAAGGAGATATGACTAAAGAAATTATTCTTGCAAGCACTGCTGGTTTTTGCATGGGAGTCAGCCTGGCATTGCGCAAATTAGACCAGGCTCTGGATAAACACCGGGGGAAAAACATCTATACTTTAGGTCCAATTATCCATAACCCCCAAGTATTAGAAAAATACGCTCGTTTAGGCGTAAACATAATTAAAGATATTGACCAGCTCCAGCCACACGAAAGCGTGGTTATTATCCGGGCCCATGGCATACCTTTAGAAACGGAGAACAGATTGCGCCAAGGCCAGGTAGAGATTATCAACGCTACCTGTCCCAAAGTCAAAAAGGCTCAGATTCTTATTCAGAAACACAGTTCACCATCGACTCATTTACTGCTTTATGGAGAACCTGATCACCCTGAGGTCAGAGGACTCATAAGCTATGCCCTGGGTAAAACATACGTTTTCGACAGTCTTAAAAACTTACAGAAGTTGAACCTGGATCCCAGTGAACATTATTTTTTGGCTGCTCAGACTACCCAGGATAGAGAACACTTCTATGAGATTAAACAATTTGTCCAAGAAAAAATTGATCCTAACCTCGACGTCCTAGACACCATTTGCGATGCCACCAAGAATAGACAGGAGGAAGCACTACAAATTGCACGCCAAGTCGATTTTATGATTGTTGTAGGCGGAAAAAATAGTGGCAACACCAGAAGACTGTCCAAAGTAGCTCAAGAACAGGGAGTTCCTTGCGTGCATATTGAAACCAAAGAAGAACTACATCTTCCAGACCTTGCCAAATATTCAAAAATTGGATTAACTGCAGGGGCATCAACCCCTGACTTTATTATCCAAGATGTTTATAATACTTTAAAATCCTTAGCTTAGAGGGAAAAATGTATCAGACCAATATTCTTTTGGAATCCGGAACCAATGAACTGGAAATTGTGGAATTTTTTATCCACGAGCAAATCCCCGGACATGATGAAGTATATACAGGCTATTATGGAATCAATGTAGCCAAGGTCTTGAAAATCATTAAGAAACCAAAAATCACAGAATTGCCGGAAGTCCCTCATCCAGCAGTTCTGGGCGCTTTTAACTTACGTTCCTCTATCATTCCTCTAGTGGACTTAAGCCTCTGGCTGGGCAAAAACAGAATTCTCGATGAAAACGCCAATGTTATCGTAACCGAGTTCAATAAAGTCGTTAATGGATTCTTAGTGTCAGGAGTGACCAGGATACACCGCTTAAGCTGGGAGGATGTGGAGCCGCCCAGTAATTATGTGGCACAATTCAGCTCTAATAGCATTACTGGAGTAGTTAAACTTGAGAACAGGATCACCTTTTTAATCGACCTAGAAAAAATTGTGGCTGAATTAAACCCAAATACAGCTCTTAATTTCGATAAAAACTTAGATGTACGCCTGGATGACAACTATACAGCTCTGGTGGCTGATGATTCCGACACTATCCTGGAGATGCTTGCCAATCTTCTGGAACAAGCCAATTTTAAGGTAATCAAGGCTAGTAATGGTTTGCAAGCATGGGAAAAATTACAGGAGCTCAAAAAACAGGCCCAAGCCCAGAACAAGCGCATTAATGATCTTGTCCAGATTGTGGTCTCAGATATTGAGATGCCAGCAATGGACGGCCTGACCCTAACTAAAAAGATTAAGCAAGATCCAGAGTTAAGCACCCTGCCAGTGCTCTTATTCTCTTCCCTGATCACTGAAAGAATAAAGCATAAGGGTGAATCAGTGGGTGCAGATGATCAAATTTCAAAACCAGAAGTGAGTGAACTGGCCATACGAGCCAAAGCATTGATTGAAAAGACAGAGGGTGGCAAGTAGTGGGTGAGTAGTTGAGTAGTTTAGTGGGTAAAACTTTACACTTCTGTTCTGAGAGTCCTAGCCCTCGACTCCTGGACTCACGACTCCCAGACGCTAGGTTACCTTTTGCTCTCTTAGCCCTTTAATCTTCTATGTAAAAAATTATCCAGTTCCTGCATAAAGGCAGGGATAAGGTTCTCCTGGCCACGTACCTTTTTGACTACTTTGCCTTTCGCAAAAATAATTCCACAATCGCGCCCACCAGCTATACCAATATCGGCCTCTTTGGCCTCTCCAGGTCCATTGACAACACACCCCATAACTGCAACGGTAAAAACCTGGTCTATATTTTTTAATTTATCTTCCACTGCCTGAGCAAGATCAATGAGATTAATCTCTGTTCGTCCGCAAGTCGGGCACGAGATTATTTCCGGCCCCCTGGCCCTAAGACCTAAAGAGCGCAAGATCTCCCAGGCTACCCCAACTTCCTGAACCGGATCAGCAGTTAAAGATACCCTTAAGGTATCTCCAATACCTTTAAAGAGCAAAATACCCAGACCCACTGCAGATTTTACAGTTCCACGCATCATTGTCCCGGCTTCGGTCACGCCAATATGCAAAGGGTAATCGACTTTTTGTGCCAAAAGCTCATATGCCCTGATGGTATTTAAAACAGAGGAAGACTTTAAAGAAATTTTTATTAACTCAAAATTCCTTTTTTCCAGCATCCCAACATGTCTTAAAGCACTTTCAACCATAGCCTCTGGAACAGGCCCGCCCCACTTCTCTAAAAGATCCTTTTCAATAGACCCACTATTGACACCAATACGAATAGGAACATTATGCATTTTCGCTGCACTAACCACCAGGTCAACCTTGTCCTCTCCCCCAATATTACCGGGATTAATACGCAGCCCATCCATCCCAGCCTCAATTGCCCTAATGGCCAGGCGATGATCAAAATGGATGTCCGCTATCAAAGGGACAGGAGATTTGGCTCTAATTTCAGACAAAACATTTGCTGCCTGTTCATTTAGTACAGCCAGACGAACTATTTCGCATCCGGCCCCTGCCAGGACATTAATTTGACTCAGGGTGGCAGCCACATCTCTCGTATCCGTGTTGGTCATGCTTTGAACCCGAACAGGGTTATCACCGCCAACACCTACAGAGCCGATTTTTACTTCCTTTGTTCTTTTTCGTAAAATCATTTAGTGTTTGATTGCTAATTGATGTTAGATGATTATCTGCTCAGAAGGGATTCAAGCCTCCGCTCTTGAATCTTGAAATTCACTATCCTATTGAATAACAAAAGCCGGAAACAAACACAACTATGTCAAGTAAGATCAAATTAGCAGTAAGTGCTTGCCTACTGGGGGAAAATGTGCGCTATGACGGCGGGCATAAGCTGGAACCCATCATCCGCGAGAAACTTGGTCCTTTTGTGAATTTTATCCCTATTTGTCCGGAAGTAGAATGCGGTTTGCCAATACCTAGAGAACCTATGCGACTAATGGGTAAACTCAACAATCCACGGCTAATGACTATTACAACCAGGACCGATCATACCCAAAAAATGAACGACTGGGCCAGGAAAAAACTAAAGGTATTGGCAAGACAAAATGTTAGCGCTTATATCTTTAAAAGCAAATCACCGAGTTGTGGACTAGCCAAAATTAAAATCTATGGAGACCACAACCAGCCTATAGGCGTGGGCGCAGGCCTCTGGGCCAGGATGTTCATGCAGCGCTTTCCCCATGTCCCTGTTGTGGATGAGGCCAGCTTCTATGAACCCGGATTTTGGGAAATGTTTATTGGCCGTATGTTTTCAACCAAGTAGCACGTAACCTGCCTTACAATTTGTGGTCTTTGGTCCCGGTATAAGTAAATGCTTTTCTGATCATTTTAAAATATCTGCCTTTATCAATGCCAATGACCTGTCCGCAGGGACACTTGATTTTCTCCCCATCTAATTTGTAAGCATAAATCCTGGTTATCCTGGTCTTGTGACAACGCAAAACTTCTCCAGGACCTACTTTTTTATACTTCCAAAGTTTTTGTTTACAAGCTGAACATCTAATAGTGAGCATAATCAACTCTTTTAAAAAAAACACCCGCTCAGCATCACACTACAGGAAGAGTTTAAGCAGGCATTGACTATTGTTCAAGAAACATTATTGTTGTTCTCTCAAATATTGTGTCTTACCTAGTTTCAATGATCAAACATTCAGAAGTCAAGCGTGAGTCAAGACTTCTGACGGAACAAAGGAGTCTGGTATGGAAATAGTTGACGTACTCATCGTTGGTAAAGGTCCGGCTGGCCTTTCTGCGGCCATTTACACTTCTAGGGCAGGATTGAATACCTTGATCCTGGGATGCGCCCCGAAAGTAGCGGGCGATTATGATATAGACAATTATTTTGGTTTTCCGGAAACGATTTCAGGCAAAAAATTAATCGAATTAGGCCAGAAGCAGGCCCAAAAATTTGGAGCCAAAATCCGCTGTGAAAAGGTCCTAAGTATTTATCAGCAAGAGGATGGACTATTTAAAGTCAAGACTGAAAAAGGAGAAGTGCTGGCCAAAGCAGTAATCCTGGCAACAGGCGTATCCAGAATCAAACCAGGAATTAAAAACCTTTCTGACTATGAGGGCAAAGGAGTATCTTATTGTGTCAGCTGCGATGGCTTCTTTTACCGGAACAAAAAGGTCATGGTCCTGGGCGAAGGTATTTTTGCGGCCAATCAAGCCATTGAACTCAAGGAATACACACCACATGTAAAAATTTGTACCCAAAATAAAAAAATAACCATGACTGAAGAGTTTAAGGAGAGGTTAAAAAAATTAGATATTCCCGTCATTGAGAAAAAAATTGACTATCTCGAAGGAAAGGATTTTTTAGAACGCGTAGTTTATAGCGATGGAGAAAAAGAAGAAGTCGATGGTTTGTTTGTTGCTATGGGAGAAGCTTCCTCTCTGGATTTCGCTTACACCCTGGGTATCACTCGCAAGGGAGTATTTATTGAAGCTGATGCCGAACAAAAAACAAATGTGCCTGGTGTATTTGCTGCTGGGGACTGCGTGGGTCGTTTTTTACAGATTAGTGTAGCTGTCGGGGAGGGAGCTATAGCCGCCCGTTCAGCAATTAATTATGTCAAGAGATTAAATCGCAATTCCTGATTTGTTATAGGCTATGAAAAAAAGATGATGTAATCCGCCACGAACTTTTTGCCCAAACACAAATTAAAAACTTCAATTTATAAAAAAAATATTGACAACAAACCATAAAAAAACTAACAGCCTTCTTTTGCTTATCTTGGGCCTATAGCTCAGTTGGCAGAGCCCCCGGCTCATAACCGGATGGTCCCAGGTTCGAATCCTGGTAGGCCCACCACTAAAGGAGATAATTTGCTGTTCAAATCATTCCAGCAATCAGCACAGCCTATTTTGAGGCAAGTTATACTAAAAGGTGCTTCCTTAAAACCAATGGGAGCACCTTTTTTTATTCTGAACAATGCATTACCAACATCTTATTAATCTGAT
Organism: Desulfovulcanus sp.; assembly: GCF_982781345.1. Taxonomy (NCBI): domain Bacteria; kingdom Pseudomonadati; phylum Thermodesulfobacteriota; class Desulfovibrionia; order Desulfovibrionales; family Desulfonauticaceae; genus Desulfovulcanus; species Desulfovulcanus sp. Next base: position 13,349 of record NZ_CEYAEZ010000026.1, on the reverse strand, counting down.
TGAACAAACAGCTCCTCTTTCCCTGGCCGCGGATTGGGATAATAGTGGTGTGCAAATAGCAGGGAAAAAAAAGAATATAAAAAAACTTGCCCTTGCCCTTGAGCCAAACCTAGAGATTATAAACACAGCTCTGGATCAGGATGCTGATTTTATTCTCTGTCATCATCCTCTGACATTAAAACCGCGGCTTCCAAATCGCTTAGACCCCTTTCACTCCATTTTAAGTAAGCTTTTAAAGGCTGAAACCTGGCTCTATTCTGCGCATACCTCTCTGGATGCCAACCCGGATGGTCCAGTCAACTGGCTAGGCGCGAAATTGGCGCTCAGAGAAATGAAAGTGCTCGCCCCAATGTCTGTGGATACAACGCAAAAAACCTTTGGTTTTGGCTGTATTGGTTCCCTCCCAGAGGCTGTATCAACCCAAACGTTCCTGATCGGATTACAAGCGATACTCCCTGAACAAAAATGGCGTTTAATCGGAAACAAGCCACAACAAGTTGAAAAGATAGCTTATTGTCCTGGTTCAGGAGCTGAGCTGGCTAGCAGAGCGTTCTCTTTGGGGGCTGACATTTTTATAACCGGGGATATTAAATATCATCAAGCCCTGGAAATTATCGAACAAGGTTTCGCCATTGATGTAGGACACTTTATTTTAGAAGAAAAAATGATGTACTACTGGTACAAAGAACTAAAAAATAAACTTGACCTGGAAATCTTCTTTATTCCAGGTAAAGATCCTTTTTATAGCTAAAGCAAACTACAAAATTAGTGAGGAGGCATATACACATGTACATTGAACAAATTAAAAAATTGGTTGAGTTACAGGGACTAGACTCCGAGCTCCTTGTACTCAAAGAACAACTAGTTGAGGCACCAAAACATCTTGAAGAGTTAAGAGATAAATTCAACACACTCAAAGAACAAAAGAGCCAGATTAAAGAAAAGCTGAGCATTTTAAAAGAACAAAAAGGCAAGCTGGAACACGATATTGAAGAAGATGCAAATAGGATTCGAAAAAGCAAAAATAAATTAATGATGGTGGAAAACGCTAGAGAATATCATGCCATGATGCGCGAATTGGACAACCTGGAAAAATTAAATCGCCTCAGGGAAGAAGAATTAAGCAATCTTTTGGAAGATCTCCAGGCCCAACAATCTGTGTACGAGCATCTTACAGAGGAAATAACCTCCTTGGACGAAGAAATCGTTGAACAACAATCATCCTTGGATAGTGAACTGAAAAAAATTAATGCTCGCATCCAGGAATTGGAAGAAAGCAGAAAAAAGGCCTGTACCAAAGTGCCAGCTCCTATCCTCTCCAGATACAATTTCATCCGCGAACGCCTGAACAATCCGGTAATAGTCTCTGTAACTAACGGAGTGTGCAACGGTTGTTTTATCAGTATACCTCCTCAAACTTTTATTGAATTACAAAAAGGTGAACAGATCCTAAGCTGCCCAAACTGCCAGCGCCTTATATATTGGGAAGAGCACTTTTCCCCTAAAAAAAATGAAGATTAGTGACTACTGGCTAAAAAGGTTATCTCGCCTATCATCTAGTTGCCCTTAATATCTTGCCATAAGAAAAAAAATGATTATTATATAATTTCAGGAGTTGGACAGGCTATCGCCCCGCACCCACTTTGTACACGGTAAGTTTATGTTATGAAAAGAAAGTTGATTAGGGAAAGTTCTTTAAAGCAATTCAACTTACCGCGTACAAAGTGGGTGCGGGGAGGAAAGTCCGGGCTCCACAGGGCAGGACGCTGGGTAACGCCCAGTGGGGGTGACCCCAGGAAAGTGCCACAGAAACAGACCGCCCTGCACCCACTTTGTGAACGGTAAAACGAAGAGCTAAAAGTTTTTTAGAGCAGTCCAATTTACCGCGTACAAAGTGGGTGCAGGGTAAGGGTGAAAAGGTGGGGTAAGAGCCCACCAGTTACTGCGGTGACGCAGTAAGCTAGGCAAACCCCGTCCGGAGCAAGACCAAATAGGAAGGCGCTTGAGACTGGCCCGGTCGATGCCTTCGGGTAGGTCGCTTGAGGCAGAGAGAAATCTCTGTCCTAGAGGAATGATAGCCATCTGGTTAGCCTGAGTTTTCAGGTAAGCCAGAGACAGAACCCGGCTTATCGTCCGACTCCATTATAAAAAATACAAGGTGTAAAGTTATTTCTGACGCAACTGCAAAAAGTTCTACTTTTTGCAGTTGCGTCATTCTTGTCTTGATTACACATAAAAATATAGCAACACAGCAAAAAAACACTAAACTCTAAATGAACTCGATCTGGGTCATCCTCCTTGCTGCTGGTCAAAGTTCCCGCCTGCAAAAACAAGGAATTGCACAAAAAAAACAATTTCTTTCCTGGAAAGGCTATCCCCTTTTCTGGCATAGTGCGTTAAAATTTGCTAAGATCCCGGAAATTAAGGGGATAATATGCACTTTTCCCCCTGAAGACGTCACTTATGCCCAAAATCTCACTAAAGAATTAAAGAAGAAAAAACCTCTTGGCATTCCCTTTTATCCAGTACCAGGTGGGGAGCTCAGACAAGATTCTGTCTATAATGGTCTGAAAAATCTACCTCAAGAATGTGACTATGTACTGGTTCATGATGCTGCCCGCCCCTTTTTTTCAGCAAAACTTGTAGTCAATTTAATCGAGAGTTTTGCTCCGGATTTAGGCGGTGTGATCCCGGGACTTGCCTGCAAAGATACCATAAAAAAAGTTTCGCAAAACCTGGTTCTTAAAACTTTGGATCGAAAACAGTTGATGGCAGTGCAGACCCCCCAATTCTTCCCTAAAGATACTCTAATCAAAGCCCATGAAAAGGCCCGGAAAGAAAATTTTACTGCTACTGATGATGCAAGCATGGTCGAAAACCTGGGATTATCCATACGGGTCATCCCGGGCGAAGAAAAAAATATAAAAATTACTACCAAAGAAGATCTGGATATGCTCACGGAAAATACCCCTACTCCTGTTCCCTGTGTTGGATTTGGTTATGATGTCCATCGCTATGGCGGACCCCGGCCAATGATTCTGGCCGGAGTTCCAATCCCTGGTGGACCAACTGTTTTTGCCCACTCTGACGGTGATGTCCTCTACCATGCCTTAACAGACGCCATATTGGGCTGTTTAGGTGCAGGCGATATTGGCGAACATTTTCCTGACTCTGATCCACAGCATGAAGGGCAAAGCAGTTCTGTTTTCCTGACTGAAGCCCTGCACATGGCCCAGAAACAAAATCTTAGGCTCACGCATATTGACTTGACCATAGTTGCTCAGGTACCCAAACTTGCTCCTTACAAAAAACAGATCAAAAAAAATATTGCCGGTCTAACAGGGCTTCGGCCTGATCAAATCAATGTCAAAGCCACTACCGAAGAAGGACTTGGTTTTACCGGCTCTAAAAAAGGCATAAAAGCCATTGCTGTGGTTACAGCAATTAAAGAGGAAATTGGAAAGACAGGAAATTAGGAAACCATAGGAAGGAAAAGATACTTAACTAACCATCACCAACACTAACACCAACACTTAAAAATGTATCTATACAATACAATTGCTAGAAAAAAACAAGAGTTTGTGCCTCTGAACAACAACACCGTGCACATGTATGTCTGCGGGATTACAGCCTATGATTATTGTCATATTGGCCATGCTCGCTCCGCAGTAGTCTTCGATGTTCTGGTTCGGTATTTAAGGTCTCTAGGATATAAAGTTAAATTTGTACGCAACTTTACAGACATAGACGATAAAATAATTAAAAGGGCCCAAAAAGAAGGACTGACAACTGAGCAAGTTGCCGAGAAATATATCCAGGCCTTTTATGAAGACATGGATAAACTAAATATCTTGAGAGCGGATATTGAACCCAGGGCCACAGAGCATATTCAGGAGATGATAGACTTAATTCAGGTGCTGGAGGAAAAAGGTTACGCCTATAGAACAAAATCCGGAGATGTCTATTTTCGAGTGCGCAAGTTTAAAGACTATGGTCGCTTATCTGGTCGCAACATCGAAGAGCTCCAGGCTGGTGCACGCATAAATCCTGGCGAAGAGAAGGAAGATCCTCTGGACTTCGCCCTGTGGAAAGCAGCCAAACCAGGTGAGCCTAAGTGGGATAGCCCTTGGGGAGAAGGACGTCCTGGCTGGCACCTGGAATGTTCTGCCATGAGCGCAAAATATCTGAATCAACCCTTTGATATCCATGGCGGTGGTCAGGATCTCGCCTTTCCGCATCACGAAAATGAACGGGCCCAGAGTGAAGCCGCATATGATCAAGAGTTTGTTCGTTATTGGGTGCATAACGGTTTCGTTCAAATAAGCGCTCAAAAGATGTCTAAATCCCTGGGCAATTTTGTGACCATTCGAGATATACTGGCCAATTACCTACCTGAAGTGCTCAGGTTCTTTCTTTTAACCAAACACTATCGCAGTCCACTGGACTACTCTGCAGACGCCCTGGATGAAGCAGAAAAGGCCTTAAAAAGGATCTATACCGCCAAAGAATTGTTAGAAAACAAGCTCGAAAGTACCAAGTGGAGTAAAACCAAACTTCCGGAAGAAATCTTTACCGAACTAAAAAATCTGGAACAAAAATGGCAAGAGGCCATGGATGATGATTTAAACACGGCCAAGGCTTTGGGATATATTTTTAATACCATCCGCCTGGCTGGCAGGGTTTTGGAAAACAAATCCTGGCGCAAAAGCGAGCAAACCAAAGAACTTTGCCAGCAAATCTTAAATATCCTGGACAAATGGGGCAATATCCTAGGCCTGTTCACTCAGGAGAGCGTCACTTTTCTAAAGGACTTAAGGGACATCAAGTTAAGACGCAAAAATATTGACCCGAACCAGGTCAATGAACTGGTTCAGAAAAGACAAGAAGCCAGAAAAGCCAAAGATTTCGCCCTGGCGGATAAGGTCAGAGAAGAGCTCAGCAACATGGGCATAGAGGTCAAGGATACCCCTGCCGGACCGGTTTGGGATATAGTTTAGTAGAATGGTGAACAGTGAGTAGTAGAGGCAGGTGGGAGGCCTGCCCCTACCACCAACTTCCCAATCTCCTAACTTCCCATCTTCTTATCTTCTCAACTTCCTATTTTCCTGCCTTTCTAAGCCTTCTCTTGTCTCCAACGCGAATGGTCAACTTTTCTTTGTCCATAAATTCAAGAAGCGGAATGGCAAATTTTCTGGACAATCCGGTTAAGTTTTTAAAATCCACTGGCCCCATCTCGTCATTTTTCTCAAAATAAGCAATAATTTTGCTTTTCAACTCGTCAACAGCAGAGTTGGCAAAATAAAAGTCTTCGTTGATTTTGACTAGAATATTCTCTTTTTGCAGAAGATTAAGAACAGACCCAGCCTCTTTAAAAGTGAGTTTAAGCTCTTCCAGGAGTTTCTTTACTGTTGGAGGCTTGAGGCCAGCCTTTTTATAGATATCTACAATCTTTTGTTTTAGTTTTTCCTGATCCTTGGCCAGAGAAACCTTGTGTCCTGGCAGTCTTAACGTCTCCTGTTCACTGACAATTTTTTTCTGCCTGATCAAGCGTTCGACGAGAAAATGGAACAGCCTATCGGATAAATTTTTTCCCCACTGGGAGGCCAGTTCGCCCCGGGATATGCCCTGACGCAGAGGATTTGCACGATGAAACTCATGTACGAAATTTAATAAATCCTCTTCCAGGCCCTTGACTATCTCTCCCCCAACATAAATGCGCTTTTCTTTATCAACTAAAAACACTTCCTGGCGCCCGCCCATGACTTGCAAGGCCTTTTCCAAATCCTTGCTTTCCATATCAGTCAGAATGCGCAAACAGGCAAAACTCAAGCCCTCTATTCCAGCCCGATCAAGTTGAACAGCCAAAAGCTCCTGCCCCTCACTTGTGGCCAATTTTTCCAGCACCTTTATTTCTTCTGAACGGCGCTTAACCTTCCCAGCCAAAGGATTGATAATCCTGGCTCCTGCAATTGTCCTTAGAGGAGAAAACGAGCGCAGCACACACCTATCCCCATAAACTCCGCACATGGGACGCTCAAAACGGACCTGGCAAATACACTTTTCTCCCGGCTCCACCTTATCCCTATCCAACAGATATATCCTGGCCATGACTTCCTTGGCCCCATGATGAAAATGTACTTCTGTCCTGTGCTTCAAAGGTCTGGTTGCGGAAGGGAGATAAATTAACTCCAGGTCCCAAACATTACTTGGAAACAAGGTATGTGCATGGGCCAAGACAAAACCCCTTTCCAGCTCATCCACTTCCAGGCTGTGCAAGTTGACTGCCGTGCGCATCCCGGCCAGGCTCTCCTGCCTCTGCTCACCATGCACCTGGATGGATTTTACACGGGACTGCAACATTTCAGGATAGACCATGATCTCATCGCCCACTTTGAGCTTGCCCGAAATGGTAGTCCCGGTAATAACCGTACCATGACCGCGCATGGTAAATACCCGGTCAATGGGCAGTCGAAAAAGATCTGATCTCCTCTTTGGTTTAAAAGAATTGGCCAGCTCTTTTATAGCTGCGGTTAGTTGTTCAAGCCCTGCGCCCGTATGGGCAGAGACAGGAATCACCTTCGCGTCCTTTAAAAAAGTATTCTTTAAAAACTCGCTAACATCTTCTTTCACCAGCTCCAGCCACTCTTCATCGACCATATCCACTTTGGTCAAGGCCACTATTCCTGTTTCAATGCCAAGCAATGTACATATCTCTAAATGTTCTCTTGTCTGGGGCATCACCCCTTCATCAGCAGCGATAACCAAAAGAACAAAGTCAATACCAGCCGCACCAGAAACCATATTCTTCACAAAGCGCTCATGACCGGGCACATCAATAATCCCTAAACGCAGATCTTTATCCAGATCCATAAAGGCAAAACCAAGCTCAATGGTTATACCCCTTTTTTTCTCCTCGGACAGGCGATCGCAATCAATACCAGTCAAGGCCTTGATCAAGGTTGTCTTGCCATGATCAATATGGCCAGCAGTGCCCATGATAACTGGCATATTTTCTCCTCTATTTTTAAATTATGATTTTTTTAAACTTAAAAGTGGCTTAGGATCAACCAACTCGCCCAGAACGGATAAACCAAAATGAAGATGAGGTCCAGTTGCCCGGCCGGTTTTCCCGGCCAAACCAATAACCTGTGCCTTGGCCACCACCTGACCTTTTTTTACCTTGATTTTATTTAGGTGCATATAAATGGAATAGACTCCCAGGCCATGATCAATAATCACAGTCTTACCGCCAAAGTAAAATTCTCCGGTCAGAGCCACCTGTCCGGAATTAAATGCCCTGACCGGAGAATTTAATCCGGCACGTAGATCTATGCCCCGATGGGAGGAACGAGGTTGATTGTTCAGGAATCTGCGCAAACCAAATGTTGATAAAATGCGGCTCCTGACAGGCCAAACAAAAGGAAGTTTTAAATACCTGGTTGGCGTTATTTTTTGTAACGTACCGTTTATTAATTCTTTTTCGGCATATATGCGACTCAAGGCCTTTTTATCAGGAGTAACCATCTTTTTGGGTAGACGAAGATGCTGGACGGGAAAATCCTTTCTACGCACAAAAATCCACTTTTCCACTTTACCGCCATAACCAGTGTTCACAAAAAGTAAATTTTTGCCGCTACATTTTAAGCCAGCTCCCAAAAGAACCTGCTGTTTTTTATATCTCGTTGGCAAAAAAAAGCTCTTTTTAAGCCAGGTTATCTTTATACTCTGAACGTCTTTATTGACTCTGATTTCGGCCCAAAAAGGGCTGCCCTGATCAACTACATCCGGGACATTAACTTCTATGGCATGAGCGTAAGATAAGTAAAGTGAACCGTGAATAATAAGCAGCAAATAAACCAATGCTTTCATCCTGTTTCTCCACCCATTGCGTTCATTGTTTTTCTACGGTAATTTAAATAAATAACATGTATTCAGCAATAGCAAAAACTTCAAGCAACTCAGGCAAAATGTATTCTTCAAGATTCAATGACCAGGCGTACTGGACATAGTCGATGCATTGATCTGATTAAAACTATACAACATAACCATCTAAAATAATTCAACATTTAACATTAAACATTCAGCATTATTATGAACCCGAAAAATTTAAACAAAATCACCTCTTTCTTGGTTATGGATATTCTGGAAAAGGCTCATGCTCTGGAAAAGCAAGGCAAGGAAATTATCCATCTGGAGGTGGGTGAGCCTGATTTTGCCACTCCTGCATGCATAAAAGAGGCAGCCAACCTGGCCTTAAAAAACGACCAGACTCATTACACGCACAGCCAGGGAATCATTGAGCTGCGCGAGGCCATATGCAGGTCCTACCAGGAAAAATATCAGGTTTCTTTAGACCCGGAGCAGATTTTTGTTACCCAGGGCACCTCGCCAGGCATGCTGCTGGTCTTTTCTCTGCTCTTAAATGAAGGCGATAAGGTAATCATTTCTGATCCTGCTTATGCCTGCTATCCCAACTTTATTCATTTTTCAGGCGCAAGCACAGTGCGCGTGCCCATCAGAGAAGAGGATGGTTTTCAATTAAAAGCCGAAATCTTGGCAGATTATGTGGACAGCCAGGTCAAAGCCATAGTTATTAATTCCCCATCTAACCCTACCGGCACTCTACTTTCTGCGCAAAATTTGCAGGACATAGCAGCCTTTTGCCGGGAAAAGGGGCTGTGGATTATCTCTGATGAAATCTACCACGGCCTGGTCTATGCCGGCCAGGAGCACTCTGCCCTGGAATATACAGACCAGTGTTTCGTGCTCAATGGCTTTTCCAAACTATACGCCATGACCGGTTGGAGGCTGGGTTATATAATTGCCCCACATGAATACATTGTGCCGCTGCGCAAGCTGTGCCAGAACTTTTTTATTTCCGCCAATTCCATGGCTCAATGGGCAGGGATTGCTGCCTTGAGCAAGGCAGGTGAAGATGTGGAAAAGATGCGCCAGACATTTGATAAACGGAGAAGATTTATGCTCGGTGCCTTACGGAACTTGGGCTTTAAAATAATTTGTGAACCGTCTGGTGCTTTTTATATCCTGGTTAATGCCCGGCACCTGGCCCAAAAGTTCGGCGGAAGTTCATTAAAACTGGCCCTGGATATCCTGTATAAAGCCGGAGTGGGAGTCACCCCCGGCATTGATTTTGGCCCCGGAGCTGAAGGGTACTTGCGCTTTTCCTACGCCAATTCCATGGACAACATAGCCAAGGCCATGGACAAATTAGGTGAATATCTACGCAGGTTTTAACAAAGCATGTCTGAATCCATCCTCTGGCCTGAGCTTTCAGGCATAAATCTCATTGAAGCTGCTGCCGGCACAGGAAAGACCTACACCATTGAAAGTCTTTTTTTACGCCTCATCCTGGAAAAGGATTTGCGTGTAGATCAGATTCTGGTCATCACCTATACAGTAGCTGCTACAGAAGAGCTAAGAGACCGCGTACGCTCCCGCTTAAGCCAGGCCCTGCACATGTTCATCCAAAACAGCCCCCCGGAAGACACTCTGCTCAAAAAACTATTTGCGGAACACCAAGAAAACAGAGAAAAGACCATTCAAAAACTCACCAGTGCCGTGCATAATTTTGACCTGGCTGCTATTTATACTATCCACGGCTTTTGTCAGCGGGTGCTAGCAGACTTCTCCTTTGTAAGTAACGCCTTGTTCCAGGCCGAAATCATTACAGATGAAGATCCCTTAATCCAGGAAATAGTCTATGATTTCTGGCGACAAAATATTCTGGGGCTTTCCCCCGTCTATCTTCATTTTTTACAAAATCCGGGCAAGGGCTTAAAACCCATTACCCCGCACAGTTTATGTGCCCTGGCCAAACAGTCCCTAAATCATCCAAACCTGAAAATTGTTCCTGATGAACCTGCTCCCGATCTTGAGTCCGTTGAACAGGAATATGTGCAGGCCTTCAGTGAACTAAAGAGGCTCTGGGATGAAAGAGAAGATAAAATCAGAGATCTTTTTCTAAACACCAAAGCCCTGCCCAAAAATATCTATCGCCCTGACAAATTGACAGATTACCTGGATAAATTGAGTGCTTTCCTGCACAAAAAGTGGCCGGACGCGCAGCTCCCGGATAAATTTCACCTCTTTACCACCTCACATCTCACTGCCAAGACCAAAAAAAATCATGAGCCTCCACAAGACATCCTTTTTGATTCTTGTGAGCGCCTAAAGGATATAAATGAAAAGCTTATAAAAAATTATACCCTGGCCAGGCGCAGCCTGAAAGAAAAATTCCTGCGCTTTGTCTTTCAAGAACTTGAAAGCAGAAAAGCCAAAAAAAATGTCCTGGGGTTTGGTGATCTTCTAACACATGTGCACGCGGCTTTGAGCGGGCCGGCAGGCCTCAGGCTAACTTCCTGCCTGCGCCAAAAATACCGGGCCGTGCTTATTGATGAGTTCCAGGATACTGATCCCCTGCAGTACGCTATTTTTTCCACGCTTTTTAACTGCCCGGGTTATATCCTGTTTCTCATTGGCGACCCTAAACAGGCCATTTACAGTTTTCGCGGAGCCGATGTCTTTGCCTATCTCAAGGCACGAGAGAAGTGTACGCATACCTACACCTTGGATACCAACTGGCGCTCAGAGCCCGGCCTTGTTCAGGCCATAAACACTGTTTTTAAAAGACACAAAAACCCTTTTGCCGATGCGCGAATCAAGTATACAGAAGTAAAGCCTGCTCCCAAAAAACAGGAAAAATTCACCGAAGAAAAATACAACGCCAATTTAGTTGTTTATCTCGCCTCCCCCAAAGACCTGAATCAGACAAAGGAAGAGTTGGCAGCGAGCAACCTTGAGCCGGTTCTGGCCCGGCACACAGCTTGTGAAATACTGCGGCTTCTTTTGGCCGGCCAAAAGAATAAGGCCCTTATCGGGCAAAAACCGGTCCAGCCCGAAGATATTGCCGTTCTTGTTCGTACCCACCACCAGGCCCAGACTGTTTTAGAAGAACTAAAAAGACTGCACATCCCCTGTGTTATCTACAATACTGGTAATATCTTTACCACAGACGAGGCCAGAGAAATCTATCTCCTGCTAAGAGCCATCTCCAATTGGACCAATGACAACTATATCCTCACTGCTTTGGCCACGCCTTTTTTGGGCCTGACAAGTGCGGACCTAAAAAAACTCGAACAGGATAACGAACAGTGGGAAGCATGGGTGCAAAAATTTTATACACTGCATCAAAAATGGCAAACCAAAGGAATAATTGCAGCCTTGAATCACCTTATGTTGAGCGAAACCACTAGGCAGAGAGTTCTGAGCCTGTCCCTGGGAGAAAGGAAGCTGACCAACTATATGCAGCTTATAGAACTTTTGCACCAGTACGAGCGCGAGAATTCTGTCAGAATGGCTGGCCTTCTGATGTGGCTTAGAAATATGATGCAAAATAATAGCGGTAGCGACAGGGAGGAGCACCCTTTAAGACTGGAAAGCGACAGGCAGGCCGTTAAAATTATTACTATTCACAAAAGCAAGGGGCTGGAATTTCCCATTGTTTTCTGCCCCTTTTTACATGCCGGCTCCAGAATAAAAGACGAACAGATATTTTATCATGGTGATGATGGCCACCTTGTCCTGGACCTGGGCTCAAAAGAATTAAAAACCAAAAAGATTGTGGCGGAAAAAGAAATTTTAGGAGAAAATTTGCGCCTCATGTATGTTGCCCTGACCCGGGCCAGGCACAGATGTTATCTTACCTGGGGTAAAGTTAAGGATGCAGACACCTCAGCCCCGGCCTATATTTTTCATCTACCTCAGGCTGACGATAGCCATTCTATCCTGAGCCAGGCAGAAGAACGTTTTAAAAAATTAAATTTCGAGGACATAAAAAAAGATTTGGAAGAATTAGCCCATGCAAGCGAGGGCTGCATAGAGATTTCATCCCTGGGCGAGTCTGAACTTGCCCCCCGCTGTCGCTATTCCGGATTTGAGGATGAAGATGAAGAATTGTCCGCCCTTAATTTCACCCGCCACCTGGATAAAACATGGTCCATAACCAGCTTTACCTCTTTAACCAAATCCATTTATGTCCAGAAAACAGAGTTTGATGAACCTTTTTACCCTGGCTTTTTGCCCCAAGTAGCCACACCGGACGAAAAAAATATCTTTACCCTGGAACCCGGCCCAAAAACAGGCAACCTGCTTCACGAACTCCTTGAACAACTGGATTTTAAACACCCGAAAGACATCGAGGATGTAATCCCTGGTCAACTTGATAAATTTGGTTTTGCCAGGGAATGGGAAAAGGTCATACGAGACTTAATGCAACGGGTGGCCACACTGCAACTAAAGCCTGGCCTGAATTTAAAAGATGTTGGTTTAAATGAACGGATAGCAGAGATGGAATTTTATCTCCCATTAAAGGGGCTTGAGGCCGAAACCTTGCAGCAGCTCTATCAGCAATGGGCATTCAGTTTTCCCCATGACTTTTTTCAGTCTGTTAAAGACCTTGATTTTCAGACCACGCATGGATTTCTAAAAGGTTATATCGACCTGGTCTTTACCCATGAGAATAAATTTTATCTTTTAGACTGGAAATCAAATTACCTGGGCGCTGAATTAGAAGACTATGCCCCAAAAAATCTGGCCCGGGTGATAAAAGAGCACTATTATTTTCTCCAGTATCATCTGTATACTGTAGCCCTGATTAAACATCTTAAATCCCGCATGCCAGGCTTTACTTATGACCAATTTGGCGGAATATTTTATGTATTCTTACGCGGAATAAACGAAAGTTCTCCCGGATACGGAGTGTTTTTTGATAGACCGGAAGAACAATTTATTGCCGCGTTAAGTGAATTTTTCCAGGTATCACGAAGTTAATCCAACCCCATTCGTACTTTATCCAATAACTCAAAAAATCAACTTTTGGGACCATCTAACATGTGGTTTTCAGGATTGTTTTCTGAAATGCATTAGATGTATCCAACTCTTTGTTAGCATTGAAGAAAACAATCCTGAAAACCTGAAAAGAAACCCGGACAGTTGAATCTCTACCTATGGCCAGGATACAATCTGACCTCCTGTCATGTTGAGCGCAGCGATGCATCTCAACCCAATGAGATTCTTCGGGCTTCGCCCTCAGAATGACAAATGATTAAGTGACTGAAGTTCACTCAGAGTTAATGTCTTTGTCATTCGACAATTAGACAATTTGGATCTGTTCCGAATTTCGATATTCGGATTTCGAATTTTTGAAGCCCTGCGAGGACTTCAAATTAAATATCTCAACTTTCTGACACGATTAACATCCTCAAATTACTACACTATTGAAGAGTGCATTTTCTGAAATGCATTACAAACGGGTTGGGTAACACATCTTG
>NZ_CEYAEZ010000025.1:0-33586 GCF_982781345.1 Desulfovulcanus sp. | reverse complement strand
CTCGTTTTCATTCATGGCCATGACGCGGTCTCTGTTTTCCTGCTTAACATGAAGATGCTTGCCAAAAATGATTTTCCAGCAAAGCATCCAGATAATAAAGATGATGATAACGGCCGGAGTTAGGTGGATAATAAAGTCCATAAAGTTCAGCCCCGCTTTAGATGCGATCATGATGTTTGGGGGGTCACCAATCAACGTGGCAGTCCCGCCAATATTTGAAGCCAGGACTTCGGTAATCAGGTAAGGGACCGGGTCCACTTCCAGTTGCTCTGCAATTAACAGGGTTACCGGAGCCAGAAGAAGAACAGTAGTTACATTGTCCAGAAAGGCCGAACCAATGGCAGTAATCACGGCAAAGATGGCCATTATGGTATATGGTTCTCCTTTGGCTACCTTGGCAGATTTGATGGCTACGTATTGAAAAACCCCTGTTTTGGTCATAACATTGATGATGATCATCATTGAAATGAGCAAAAAGATAACATTCCAGTCTACACCCAGTTCAATGTCGTGCAGGGCTTCATGTTGCAAAAGAATTTTTGTAATTAAAACCAGGGCAGCTCCAAACAGCGCCACCTTGGTTTTATGTACCTTTTCAGATACAATTACCGCATAAGAAATGACAAAGATTAAGGTCGCCGTCCAAAACATTTATTTCCTCCCGTTTTTTGCAATTTTGATGCTTATGTAATTGAGCCTTGGCGGTTTAAAAAAATGAATCTTGGAGATTAGTTGCATAGTTCTTTTTGTAAATTAAGTTTTGAACTTTACCAGAATTTATAAAACTTTTCATTTCATATAGATCAACTTTAGTCATTATTTCCTTCGTTTTGGAGATTATACAGATATTTTTTTTTATCTTCTTCTGTTTTTATCTTGGCTAGGTCAACTGTTTGTAGTTTTTTAAGATTACAGTTTAAACAGGTTTTGACCATATAGTTTAAAATGTCTCGTCGATGGACTTCACCCAGTAGTACGCCATCTTCATCCAGTACTGGGAGGGCATTTATTCTCTTTTCCACAATCAGAGCTTCTGCTTCCATGGCATGGTCTGTAGGCCTCAATGCTGTAAACTCAGTGAACATAATTTCTTTAGCTGTTTTACTTCTAGCAGCTTTTATACATTTTTTTAAAAAGTCATCACTGTCACTAAGGGAGCGGAGCAGATTGGAATCAATATAGCTTGGTAAAACGACCTTTAGGAGGTCATAACCTGTAATAATTCCTTTTAGTTTCAATTCGTCATCAACAACATATACTTGTCTGGGAGCTAGTTCAGCTATTTTACACATTAGTGTTTCAAAGTCACAATTTGGGCTGACTAGCACCAGATTGGTGCGCATGATTTTTGAGATTAACATCTTCTCCTCCAAGGGGTTGTAGGTTAAATGAACAGTTGAGTGGGTAAATGGTTGAGTAGTGGGGTAGTGAGGCAATTCTTCAAATTAACTCCCTTACCTACTCAACCCAATTAAGTCGCTCAACTAATCTCCAGGTGCTTTATGTCTAGGGTTGGATATAGTCCCTTTAAAGGCCCGTCTGGATAGGGCTGGATAATATTAAAAGTAATATCCTGTCCTTTTTGGGCATGCCCCTCTCCATTTTTGCCGTCATAAAAAGCGCCATTGGCCTCTAATATATGTTCCAGGCGGTGTTTAAAGCCCTCAACAAATGCTTTGCCATTGCCTTGAAAAATCATGGCTCCTTTTTCTATTTTGCTGTCAACCTTGGCAAGCTCATCCAGATCAATGATATGGTTTTTTAAGTCTTCCCGGGAGCGAATAAGTCCCCAAATGAGATGGTTGGCCGGTATCTCCAGTGGTTCTTGGGCATCAATAATACAATGGGGCATGACAATGCTTCCCTCACCGATTGTGATAGGGGCATCTTTTTTTCCACAGACAAAGGAGTTGAATCCGACAAAGATGTTTTGTCCGAGCTTGGTATGGATGACTTTGCCGCCGTGGGCAGTAATATTGTTGCCTTCAAGAGTTGAATTTATAATATAACAGTTTTCCTGGGCATTGGAGCCTTTGCCAAGAAAAGCATTTTCCAGATAGGCCCTTTGTGCTACAAGAACATTTTCACCGATTTGCACATCCCCTTTAACCACGGCATAGGGACTGACTGAAGCTCCCTTAGCTGATGGAAGGGCTCCGGACGGGACATGTTCAAAAATATCTTCAAAGTCTTTTTTCCGGCTTTCAACAAAGTCTATGAGAATTCCCTTAGGCTGTTCTCCAGGCTTTAAGCTGATATAGGTCTTTAAACTTTCCAGTTGGAAACGATAACGGAAATCGAAATTTCCTTCCGAACGTACCCAGATTAGACCTGGTTCTACCCAGTGGTGAGCAAGTTCTCCTACCTGGACATAGGCATAATTGCTAATGATACAGTCATGGACAGTGGTCAGGTCAACGGTGGCAAACGGGGCAATGAATGATCCTTCTACAGGAGCGCCGTGAATATTGGCATAGTGCATGGACAAGGTATTTTTTATCCAGAACTCTTCTGGCTCTTCCGGATCATGGGAAAAACTATGAATAAGGGTTTTAATGAGGAAGCTATCCCGGATTTTGATCTCCTCATCTTTGTGTAAAGGGATATCTATCCCATCTACCCGAAAAGACTCGCCTTTGGTTTTCAGTTCGTCACCGCGAACGTCTGTTTTATATAGTATAGAGTGTTCAACAGTACATTTTCCTAGAAAATAACTACCAGCGAGACTGGAATTAAAGAAATAAAAATGTAGTGGATGTCTTAAGGAAAGGCCGTAAAAGGCATAAAACTTTGAGAATTGCTCAATGGGAATGGTCTCCAGGATGTATTTACTGCAGTCAAAACTAGGTTCACGTAGGTTAACATTAATTCGATTGATGATGCGATGCATTAACTTTGTTAGGCTGCTGTTGTTCATAATACCTCCTTTTTGACAGGGAGCGGTTTTACGTACCGTCACCTGCATTTTGTTTTATCCGGTTGTTACGGGCATACCCATTATTGGCCATAGTACATAAACCGCCAGTCCAACGACAATCATCAGTAATATACTGGCGGGAATTCCATACAAGAAGAACTCTCCGGTTGTAAATTGTTTTGAGTCGTAAGCAATGGCATTAGGTGCGGCGCCAACCAAGAAAAGGAATGGCATACCAGCGGCAACTAATGATGCATAAAGGATAACATCAGGAGCTACACCAAGGTAAGGGGCAATGACTAAGGCTACAGGCAGGGAAATGGCAATTGCTGCCACGTTCATGATAAAATTTGTCATGAGCATGACAAAGAATGCAATACTCATGACAAAAATAAACCAGTGAGATTCCTTAAACATGTTCAACCAGTTAACGGCTAGCCACTTGGCTGCCCCGGTTTCCCAGAGACAAAAACCAATACTCATGGCGCCGGCAAAGAGGAGGATGATGTTCCAAGGTACTTCTTCAAGATCTTTGATGTCCAGGATGCGAAGTATGAAGAATAAGATGGTAGAAAGCAGGATGATGGCTGTTTTATCAATGGCCTTTAGTTCTGGAATAAATGAGCGCAAGGACATGACCACAATTACGCCAATAACGATTATCCCGGCAATAATTTCGTCTCTGGTAATTGGGCCTAGCTGGGCGTTGAGTTCTTTAGCCTTCTCTCGAAGACCGGGGATTCTGTCTTTTTCCGGTTTTAGAAAAATCATGAAAAATCCCCAGAGTAAAAAGGTCATGAGCCAGCCAATAGGGGCCATGTAATAGGTAAGCTGGAAGAAGGTTACGTCCTTGTTCACTATTTCGTTAAAAAAACCGAGAGCCACAGCACCGCGGGCAGCACCAAGCAGGGTGACGATACTTCCAGCACCGGCCACATAAGCCATACCCATGAATAGACCCTTACCGAATTTTGTTGGCTTGTTGCCTTCGCCATATAGAGAATAAATGGCCAGAAGAAGGGGATAGATGGTGGCAGCTACAGCAGTGTGGGCCATGAAATGGGTCATGGCTGCTGTGACCACAAAGCACCCCAAGTAGATCATGCTTGTCCTTTCGCCCACAATCATCAGCATTTTATAGGCCAGTCTTTTGGTTAGGCCTGTCTTGGTGAATACAGTGCCGATGATTAACGAGGCAAAGATAAACAAGACTGATGGATCCATAAAATCCTTGAAAGCCACCTTAGCTGGACGGATAAGAAACATGGCCTGCAAGACCCCGATGGCCAGACTAGTCACACCAATAGGCACAACTTCAAAGACCCACCAGGTTCCGGCGAGCAAAAATACGGCTATTGCGCCTTTACCTTCTCGAGACAGTGGAAAATGCTTACCGAAAGGGTCAATGGCATCGGGCCATTGCGGTGACTGGTAAACAATAGTGAACAGGGCAATGCCAAGAAAAATAAAAAGTACTCGTTTCCAATCAAATTTGTTGTCCAAGCTTTGCGCTGTCATCTATTAAACCTCCCTATTAATTTTCTGGTAGTGTACAGTTTTCAATAATAGAGGAGACAAGATTGAATAAATCAATGGACCTGAGCAGACCGATAAAGTGACCTTGCTCATTGAAAACGATCAGAGCGTGACAGTGGTTCAAAATCATTTGGTGTGCGGCTTTGTCCAAGGTGGTGGTGGCAGATATGGTTTCAGATTTCTCTAATGGACGCATTATGTTTTTGATTAAAGTTTGCGGTACTTTTTTGCATAGCTCTTCCAGAGGGTGTGCCCAGAGTTCATGAGTTTTTAAAATAGACTCCATAAAATCTGTACTATAACCAAATCGTGACAGATCTAGGTCAGAGATTTCTCTGTATTTTGGCTCTACTCCTCGTAGAACATCCAGAATAGTCAACTGTGAAACTACCTTACCTTGTTTATCGACTACAATGATGGTTGTGTGGATTTTTCCCTTAGTTTTTATGTGTTGCTGCTTGAGCTTTAAAATCGCCTCATAAAGAGTAGTATCTTCTGTGACATGAATATACTCGTCTTTAGGGATCATGATGTCTTGAACAAAAGTTCGTCTCATATTTATCTCCTTATATTTCAGCAAAAGGATCGTTTTTGCGGATAATTTTGGATTCCAAATGTTGAATCTTTAATTACTTTAGCATTATGATGTTGGACTAGATTGATGCGTCTACTAAAATCAAGATGTCTACGATTCGGTTTTAAAATTTTTAAAATTGGTCAATTAAAATATAGAATTTTATCTCATTGGAAAAATATGGAATATTTTACAATCTGAAACATTTTAAATTTAATATTTTATATAAACAATTTTTTTGCATGACTGGCCTATTTATCTAATGCCTCATTAATCAGCTTGATTAACTTATTTAGGTCAAACGGAGTGTATAGATCATCAAAAACCCCCATTTGCATGGCTTTGATGGACAGGTGAATGTGTTCGGTATCGTTAATAACAATTATTGGAACAAGGGGTAATTTTTTTTTGATTTTTTTTATGATTTCCAAACCCTTATTTTGTAAACCATGTAAGTCGAGGATGACTGCTTTTGCCTTGGATTGCCAAAGTTCCTCCAGGATATTTTCAAAGTTTTGAGCATGGAAAATATCGAACCCCTTTTCTTTGAGTCTAAAAATTAACTTTTGCAAAAAGAGGTTGTTAGATTCGATAAGAAAGATTCTTTTAGCCATGCTAACCAACGTTTTTTTTTGTTAAATTTTTCTCAAACCAATTTGGTATACAGCAAGGATGGTGCCAAGAAAAATAGTATGTTGTTTTAATATGTTAAAGCAGGTACGGGTCGCAGGTGAAACATAATGAAAAGGTATATTCTTGTTAGTGTTTTGTTATGAAACAAATTGAAAAGGTAACGACAAAAAAAAGGGGGCTGTGCCCCCCACCTTTTTTATCGTTTAAAACGTGATTTAGTTCGATCGCCTCGTTTTCGCGATGGTCCAGAACGACTTGGGCGGGCAAAAGAAGAAAGGTCTACTTTTTCACCGTTCTCCTCCTGAATGACAGCTGAACGACTCAGGCGGATCCGGCCATTGTCTTCAATTTCAATTACCTTTACCTTAACCCTGTCTCCTACCTTTAGCAGATCAGAGACGTTCTCGACTCTTTCTTTCGCTAGTTGGGAGATATGCACTAGACCGTCCACTCCAGGCAGGATTTCCACTACTGCCCCGAAGTCAAGAATTTTCTTCACCAGGCCCTCGTAGTTTTTGCCTAGTTCTGGTTTTTGATTGAAAAACAGGATCATTTCAATAGTTTCATCCAGCGCCTTTTGCGAAGGTGCAAAGATGGTGATTTTTCCTGTATCTTCAATGTCAACAGAGGCGTTGGTAGTAGCAGTAATGGCCTTGATGTTTTTGCCGGATGGTCCAATAACATCTTTTATTTTCTCCGGCTCCACATAGATCACTCCCATCTTAGGTGCATAAGGTGAAAGCTCTGTTCTGGGTTTGTCCAGGACCTTGTTCATGGCTTCCAGAATGTGCAGCCGGGCATCCTTGGCTTGGGCTAAGGCTTTGGCCATGATTTCAGAGGGGATGCCGGAAATTTTGATATCCATTTGAATAGCCGTGACCCCATCCTTAGTCCCAGCCACTTTAAAGTCCATATCGCCCAGATGGTCCTCATCGCCCAGTATATCAGTGAGAATAAAATAATCCTCGTTTTCCTTAATCAGTCCCATTGCAATCCCGGCTACTGGTTCTTTAATGGGGACGCCTGCATCCATTAAAGCCAGGCTGCTCCCGCATACAGTGGCCATGGATGATGAACCGTTGCTTTCCATGACTTCCGAAACGATTCTTAAAGTAAAAGGAAACTCTTCTGCAGATGGTAGAATAGGCGAGAGAGCCCGTTCAGCCAGAGCTCCATGTCCGATTTCTCGCCTCGATGGTCCCCGCAACATCTTTACTTCGCCCACGCAATAAGGAGGGAAGTTGTAGTGGAGCATAAATCTTTTTACGCTATCTCCAGCCAAAGTTTCAATGCGCTGTTCATCAGTGGTGCTGCCCAACGTAGCGATACATAGAACTTTTGTTTCTCCCCGAGCAAAAATAGCTGAGCCATGGGTCCGAGGTAATATTCCCACTTCAATTGTTAGAGGCCTGACAGTTGTTAAATCTCGCCCATCAATTCTGATTCCTGATTCCTTGATCTTTTTGCGTACAATCTCTTTTTCCAGTTCTTCCAATATAGTAGAAACCATACTAAGTTTAGCGGTAGCGTCTGATTCTTCAGAAAATTTTTCTGTCAGGGCTTCTATGACTTGGTTGTAGACTTCTTTTTTAGCCTGTTTGCGAGGAAGCTTTTCAGGGACTTCCAGAGCCTTACTTAAATCTGAATAAGCCAACTCCCGTACAGTATTTTTCAGATCTTCATCTAGCTCAGGAGGAGTAAATTTCAGTTTTTCCTGACCACATCTCTGGCGAAGAGTTTCCTGAGCCTCTATTACGGGGAGTATTTTTTCATGTCCCCACTCAATGGCTTCAGCCAGGAGGTTTTCGGGAAGGAATCTGGCTCCTCCTTCAACCATAACCACACCGTCTCTGGTAGCAGCAAGAACCAGATTCAGTTTACTTTGCTGGATCAGGTCTTGTGTGGGGTTCAGAACAAATTGTCCATTAATATATCCGATTCTAGCGCCAGCAATCGGGCCAGAAAAAGGAATTTTTGAAATGTGTAAAGCCGCAGAGGCTCCGGTCAAGGCCAGTATATCGGGATCATATTGGGGATCTGCCGATAAGACAGTGGCAATTATTTGTACTTCATCGCGGAAGCCATCAGGGAAAAGGGGACGAATAGGGCGGTCGATAAGCCGAGAAACAAGGGTTTCCCGTTCGCTGGGCCGACCTATCTCCCTGCGGAAATAGCCGCCGGGGATTCTTCCGGCAGCATAAGACATCTCCTGGTAGTTGACTACCAGGGGCATAAAGTCTGTTTCTCGGTCAAGGGTCTGGGTAACTGCAGTAACTAAAACAACGGTGTCACCGCATTGGACCCAAACTGCACCGTCAGCCTGTAAAGCTAGCTTTCCGCTTTCCAGGATGATTTCACTGCTTCCATAAGGTGCACTTACCCGAGATGAATCGAAATTCTGTTCCATTTTTTTCAAGTCCTTAAGTTTGTGAGAATAATTAGCTTGGCTACTTTTGCTCTCTTTTTATGGGTTTATAGTTTTGAGTTTTGAGTTCTGAGTTGACTTTTTTATATGCGTCCAAGATTTTACATTCCGTTTCGATAAAAATCAGTATGAAAATCTGAAGAGCGCATCATGCAAACTCAGAACCCAAAACTCTTCTCAGACATCCTGCTACTTTCTAAGTCCTAACCGTTTGATGAGATTACGATATCTTTCGATATCTTTATTTTTCAGGTACTTGAGCAGGTTTCTTCTTTTACCGACCAGTTTTAAAAGCCCGGTGCGAGAATGGTAGTCTTTTTTATGTACTTTAAAGTGTTCGGTCAGATACTTAATCCTGGCGGTTAAAAGAGCTACCTGTACTTCTGGAGAACCAGTGTCTCCGTCATGTTGCTTAAACTCATCAATAATCTTTGCCTTTTCTTCAGGGGTCATAACCACAGCAATATCCTCCTTGAGTTTTAGATTCTAGTTTTGCGCCCATAGTCCGCGCAAAATGGTCCACCTAAGCCGCCCATCCTTTAACTTGGCCTGAACCAAAGCCAGTTCCTGTCCTTTTTCATTTATTAGCAGTGCCCTGGTATCTTTTTTTGGTGGCAACTCTGGAACCAGTTCCGGATCCAAGGCATGTCCATGACGGATGAGCTTTTCTGCCTCTGTAGCAACAGTTGCCTGTGGCCAATGAGACAGTGCCTTGGGTATGGACAAAATAAAAGGTTCCAGTTGTTCCGCTTTTAAGACGTCCTCCAGGTCAAAAGCTTGTTCAAGCCCGAAAGGATGACATTTTTCCCGGATGAGCTCGGTTAGAACAGCCCCGCACCCTAAGCGCTTCCCCAGGCTGTGGGCCAGGGAGCGTATATAAGTGCCCTGGGAGCAAGTCACCCGAAAATTTATTTCTGGCAAGTCTATGTCTATGACTTGTGCCTCAAAAATTTTTATTGCTTTTGTCTTTAAAGGGACCTTTTGTCCAGTCCTTTTTAGGACATAAAGTGGTTTCCCTTTATATTTTGCCGCTGATACCGGAGGTACCTCCTGTTCTTGAAGAGTTTTCCAGTTCAGAATTTCCTGGACAACATCTTCCTCGCGGATATTGTCCCAGGGAAGTTCTGCTTCGATTTTCCCTTCAATATCATAGGTATCAGTGACAAGGCCAAGTCGTACGGTCCCTGCATAGGTTTTTTTGCCTTGGCCTAAATAATTAGCCAGCTTGGTAGCCTGCCCGAATAAGACCAGAAGAACTCCTTGAGCTAAGGGATCCAAGGTTCCGGCGTGGCCGATTTTCTTTGGTTTAAATCTTTTTTTAATTCTATTTAGACACGCAGTAGAAGTAGGCCCTTTGGGTTTATTTAAAACCAGCACGCCACTTGGAAGAGTCGAGGTTCGAGAGTCGAGAGTTAAAGAGGAAGTAATGTTATTCATATTTAGACAAATATTTGCTCACAGTATCTAAAACTTTTTCTTTGGCCTGGCTTAAGGACATTTCCAATGTCCCTCCGGACGCATTTTTATGTCCACCCCCGCCTAAGGAGCTGGCCATCTGTTGTACATCTATTTTGCCGTATGAGCGGAGGCTGAACTTAATCTTTTCTGCCCCATCTTCGCGTAAACTAATGGCCACCTTAACACTTTTTATATTTCGTACGTAGTTTACCAACCCTTCGCAGTCCTCAACAGTGGAGCCTGTCTGTTTGAACATCTCTTCCGTAATAGTGATCAGGCCGATTTGGTCATTAAAGTGCAGCTCTGTCCCCTGCAGAACTTTGCCCTGTAGTTTGATCCTGTTTATAGTCCACTGTTTTTGCATCTGGGCATTCACGAGGCCATAGTCCAGTCCTTGACGAATGAGATGGGCTGTAAGTTCCAGAACTTCTGGAGTTGTGTTGCCAAAGGAAAAGCCGCCAGTATCACTAGCAATGGCCAGATAGATAGCCTCAGCCAGAGGACCCCGTAAAGGAACTCCCAATTTTCTGGCTATTTGGGCCACCATTTCTCCCACCGAAGAAGAACGTGGCTCGACCCAGTTGATGAGTCCAAAGTTAGGATTGCCCAGGTGATGGTCAATATTGATGGTTTTGACCTTGGTTATCAGGTTTTTGATTTTTTCTCCAGGCCGACTGCTATCTCCACTATCAAGAACGATTAACCATTCAGGCTCTTGCTCGGGCAGTTCCTGAACGATTGGTCCCGGCAGCTTTAACCAGCCAAGCCTTTGCGGTAGTCCAGACTCGTTATACAGAACAAAGTTTTTTTTCAGGGTCTGTAAAATATAGCCCATGGCAGCCATGGCTCCGACAGCATCGCCATCTGGATTGGCATGGGCTGTGACCAGGAAATGGTCGTTTTCTTTTATAGCTGTTAGTATTTGCTCAAGATTTTTGGTCATAGACCATTTCCTCAAGAAAAGTATCCCAAACAAAGCGCAGTTCAGGTACAAAACGCAGGCGCAAGTTTTGTCCAAGACTTGAACGTAAAAAACCCCGTGCGTGCTTCAGAGCCTGGGCAAGTTCATCGGATTGACCATGAATATGGGTATAGAGCACTTCAGCCACGCTCATATCCCGGTTTAAACGCACTCCGCTTATAGTTATGAGCTGTAGTCGAGGATCCTGAATGTCCTCGACCATAATTTTGGCCAACTCCTGCATGATCATGTCGGCCAGTTTTGCGGCCCGTCTTGAAGTTGCTCTACGCATTACTTTTACGCTCCAAATACTTCCATATGCACATCAATTATTTCGTCGGTACTGATTGCCTCAATCATGGCCAGGGCCTTGTTCAGTATTGATTCTACTCTTTTGGTCTCATTGGCTACGGTGACAATGCCCAAAGTCAAGAAATCCAGACTGTCCAAATGTTCAATCTCAGCAACAGCCACATTGAATTTATTTTTTAGCTTTTGCTTCAAGCTATTGGTGATCTGCCGTTTACCTTTTAGAGAGAAAATACCGTATAATCTAAATTTAATGGTTAATGAACCAATCAACATTTTTCTGAGTTTTTGAGGTACGTATTAAGTTTTATATATAAGTTTTTAAGTTTGTTGAGGACACCTACCTACCCATTTAACTATTTAACGATCAACTAAACACTAAGGCCTTGGCCTTTCGCTTTGGAATAAATTTACAACTTCGCCTTTTCTTCTACTTCTTCAAAGGCCTCGATTACATCACCAACTTTGATGTCATTGTAGTTTTCCAGACCTACACCACATTCAAATCCTTTTTGTACCTCTTTGACATCATCTTTAAATCTTTTCAAAGAGCTTAATTTTCCAGTATAGATAACTACTCCATTCCTGAGCAATCTGACCTTGGCGTTGCGCATTAGTTTTCCGTCTACAACCATACACCCAGCTACTGTGCCGACTTTGGGGACAGTAAAGGTTTGCAATACTTCGGCCTGACCAAGATATTGCTCCTTGATGATTGGAGCAAGCATGCCTGCCATGGCATCTTTGATGTCATTAACGAGATCATAAATGATGTTATAGAATCTGATTTCTACGTTTTCCTTTTCAGCCACTTCTTTGACTTTTGCTGTGGGTCGGACATTAAAACCAATGATAATGGCAGAGGAAGCCGAAGCCAACATGATATCAGATTCAGAAATAGCTCCTGTTCCACCGTGGATGATATTAATCTTGATTTCATCGGTGGATAGTTTGCGCAAGGCTTCGGAAATGGCTTCCAGGGAGCCCTGGACATCAGCCTTGAGAACAAGATTGAGGGTTTGGGTTTCGCCTTCCATCTTGGCTGCAAGTAAGCTCTCTAGTGTGATTTTATTTTCCTTAGCAAGTTCCCTTTCCCTCTGTTTGACCTGCCTTGCCTCGGCAATGCGTCTGGCAACTTTCTCGTCTTTGACCACTACAAACTCATCACCGGCCTCTGGCACGCCATCGAAACCCTGTACTTCCACAGGAAATGATGGTCCTGCTTCTTTTACTTTTTTGCCTTGATCATTGAACATGGCTCTGACTTTTCCATGTTTAAGACCACAGACAAAGGCATCTCCTTGGCGCAGAGTACCGCCCTGGATGAGGACTGTCCCAACTGGGCCGCGCCCTTTATCCAACCTGGCTTCTATTATGTGCCCGTGCGCCGGCTTGTTTGGGTTGGCCTTTAGTTCTAATACCTCAGCCTGCAAGAGAATCATTTCCAGAAGTTCGTCAATACCAATTTTCTTTTTAGCTGAGACATTAGTAAATATGGTTTCACCACCCCAATCTTCGGGGACCAGCCCAAGTTCAGCCAACTCCCTTTTTACCCGATCAGGATTGGCCCCTTCCTTGTCGATTTTGTTTACAGCTACGACAATGGGTACATTAGCAGCTTTGGAGTGGTTTATGGCTTCTCTGGTCTGTTCCATAACGCCGTCATCAGCTGCTACAACCAGAACAACTATATCTGTGACCTCGGCTCCGCGGGCGCGCATGGCTGTAAAAGCCTCGTGTCCCGGAGTATCCAAAAAGACAATATCTCCTTTTGGAGAGGAGACGTAGTAGGCTCCAATGTGCTGGGTAATGCCACCTGCTTCTTCTGCAGTGACTTTTGACTTTCTAATAGCATCTAAGAGAGAAGTTTTACCATGGTCTACATGACCCATAATTGTCACCACCGGAGGCCTGGGACGCAGATCTTCGGGCTTATCTTCTTCCTTGGGCAAGAGAAATTCATCTTCTGAAAAGCCCACTTTTTCCACTTCATAACCAAATTCAGCTGCCACAATGGTTGCCGTTTCAATGTCAATAGACTGGTTAATGGTGGCCATAACGCCTAAAGAAAGTAAAGTTTTGATGATATCCTGGGCTTTGATTCCCATTTGTTTGGCCATGTCCGCCACCCTGATTGCCTCGTCAATTTTTACTTTGCGTTTGGAGGCCTTGATGGGTTGGGTAGTTGGTTTGGCAGGCTCTTTAGGAGCCTCCTTTTCTATTTTTGCCCTGGCTTTTGCTTTCCCTTGGCCTTTTTCTTCTGTTTTGACAGCTTTTTTCTTTTTTTTGGCCTTTTTGTCTTCCTCTTCTTCATCGTGATAGAAATCAGAAAAATCGACAACTCGTTTTTGTTTTTTTCCTTTTTTCTTCTTTTTACGTTTTTTCTTTCCTTCTTCTTTTTGTTCTTCAACTGGAACCTGGACTACCT
The DNA here is from genome assembly GCF_982781345.1 of Desulfovulcanus sp. NCBI lineage: Bacteria > Pseudomonadati > Thermodesulfobacteriota > Desulfovibrionia > Desulfovibrionales > Desulfonauticaceae > Desulfovulcanus > Desulfovulcanus sp. The sequence goes on along the minus strand of NZ_CEYAEZ010000025.1, from coordinate 20,345 downwards.
CTTTAACTTCAGCTTTGGGCATGAGTTCGGATTCTACCTCAGGCTCTGTTGAAGGTTCAGCAACAGGAGGCTCAGGCTTGGAAATAACCCTGACTTGTGGCTCAACGACTTTCTTCTTCTTTTTAAACTTTTTTCTGGCTTTTTTGCGCGGTTTAAGTTCTTTCTTTTTCTGGTCTAACTCTTCTTTACTCTTTTCTACTTTTTCAGGCTTTTCAGGGGCTGCTTTTTTAAGTTCTTTTTGTGGGGGCTCGATTTTTTGACGAACTTCTTTGGCTGAGGTTACTTCAGGAGCAGTTTCTGGAGCTGGCTTTTCAGTGACCTCTCTTTTTAGTTCAGGTTCTGGCTGAGCTTTCTCTTCCTCTTTTGGACGCTCTACTTTCTGTTCTGGCTTGGGTTTGGGCTTTCTTCTACGCCTAACAATAACTCCGGACTCAGCTTTTCTTTGGACAACTGTCTCCTGAGGCGCTTTGCTTATCTTCTCACGGACTCGTTGTACTTCATCATCTGTCAATCCGCTCATGTGGCTTTTGACATGAATGTCCAGTCCCCTCAGGATTTGAATCAATTCCTTGTTGGAAATACCAAGCTCTGCAGATAACTCTCTAACGCGCATTTTGGACATGCCTTACCCCCTTACATTTATTTCGCCATCCCCTGAATTTGGATATATTTTTTTGGCATCTCTCTTTATGACAAACATAAAAGCCCCGCCCAGGGCTTTTCCCTGTGGGATCAATTTGGAGCTCGTTTCCTGTCCGTGGACAGGTGAATCGGACAAGCTCGTGTTTGGGATATTTTTGCCGGCATATAACACAAGTTCTAATAGGGATATGTTTGCTAGCTTTGCTCATTTTTTTAAAGTTATCCTAAAAAGATGAAGGATCCTCCTCTGATTCTTCCCCTTCTTTCTTTTCTTTATCCGGTCTCAAAAGATTTATGGCTGCCCTTAAATCTGAGACTTTGTCCGGGTTAAACCCTGGTATTTGCAGGAGTTCTTCATCACTGGCCTGTGCTAACTGGTCCATGGATTCAAAACCAGCCCGGAGAAAATCTTGCATTGAAACTTCTGCAGCGCTAGCCAGTTGTTCGAGCACTTTTTTATGCTCGTTCATTTGATTATATCTGGTCTCAGTATATACATCTATCTTCCAACCCAAAAGTTTAGAAGCAAGTTTAACATTCTGGCCCTTCTTGCCGATAGCCGGAGTAAGTTGATCATCAGGAACAATCACTTCTAGGGTCTTTTCTTCTTCGTCAACGAAAATTTTGGAGATGCGTGCCGGAGATAGTGCATTGGCTGCATATGTGGCTATATCCGGGCTCCAGACAACAATATCGATCCTTTCTCCTTTAAGTTCCTGGACAATATTATGGATACGAGAGCCCTTGACCCCTACGCAAGCGCCAACAGGATCCACGTCCAAATCTTGAGTCATAACAGCCACTTTGGCTCGTTTGCCCGGATCTCTAGCTGCTCCCATGATTTTGACTGTACCGTCAGCCACCTCCGGAACCTCGCGATGAAACAGGGCAATCAGATAGTCAGGATGAGAGCGGGAGACAATGATTTGCGGGCCACGTCCTTCTTTGCGTACATCAATTATGAAAGCCTGGATTCTGTCTCCACGACGATATCTTTCCTTTGGGATCTGTTCGTTTTTGGGCAAAAGCGCTTCTGTTCGGCCTAAATTAATGATCCAGCCTTCCTTGTCTCTGCGTTGGATAATACCACTTATGATTTCTCCCTTTCGATCTTTATATTCTTCATAAATGATTTCCTGTTCTGCATCGCGCATTCTCTGGATTATTACCTGTTTGGCAGATTGGGCAGCAATACGGCCTAAGTCTTCCACCTTCAGTTTGAAGCCCAATTCATCGTCCAACTGCACATTGGGGTCATGTTTTTTGGCTTCTTCCAGGGAGATTTCTGTATCCGGGTCATTTACATCCTGGACAACAATCTTGAATTGATACACATCAATTTCCCCGGTTTCTTCATTGTAACTGACCTCGATGTCCAAATGATCACCATATTTTTTGGCCACTGAAGACCGGACTGCCTCTTCCAGGGTATCCACGAGTAAATCCCGATCAATACCTTTGTCTTTGCTAATCTGGTCAATGGCCTTTTTAAGCTCTAAACCCATTGCTGTCCTCCGCTCTCTTTATATAGTCCGGAATTATATAATAATATATATTTAATCGTTAAACTCAAATTTTAATTGCACCTTTTGCGTATCGGCAAAGTCGAATTGCCATTTCTCACCTGAATCTGAGATAATAGTAAACATGTTACCCTTTACTTCCTGCAGGGTACCAGAAAAATTTTTTCGGTTGTCAATAGGATTAATTAATTTAATTTTCAGTTTTTGACCAATATAATTTGTTAATTGCTCCGAAGAAAAAAAGGTACGGTTTAAGCCTGGAGAAGATATTTCTAGATTATAAGAACCCGGTATAATATCTTCTACATCTAAAATAACGCTTAACTCTCGGCTGAGCTGGGCACACTGGTCAATATTAACGCCGTGTGGAGCATCCACATAAACTCTAAGCAAACCTCGTTTTTTGCCTGCACCCGGGGCAAACTCTATGCCCCATAGAGAAAGTCCGAACAGCTGACACTGAGCCTCAACCAGTTGGGTGATCTTTTCTTTGATCCATTCTAGTTCCATAAAATTTACCGCTTTCAAAAAAATACAGCTTTCAAAAAAAAAGTGGACCTTAAGGTCCACTCCACTAAGGCCTTGAGGGCCAATTGTTTTGACCAGGAGTGGAGCGGGTGACGGGGATCGAACCCGCGACACCAAGCTTGGGAAGCTTGTACTCTACCAGCTGAGCTACACCCGCTCAAGTAACAAGTTGGCTTATATTGCTAATTAGTAGGTGTTTGTCAAGGGTCAAAATCGGATTTTTCTGGTCTGGAGGCGATGGGGTTCAATATTTGGTCTGGTATTTGCTAATTTTTTAAAAGAGGAGGTAAATTATGCAGCAAGCTATGTACACTGCCCTGTTTGGGGCTTTAACTCAAGATTACAGGATGAATATTATAACCAACAACCTGGCCAACGTGAATACAGTAGGCTTTAAAAAGGACAAGTTGTCTTTTCGGGATGTGTTTAAGCATTATGTATCTGACTATGTAAATCCGAATGAGACTCTGGAGGACAAAATCTTATGGCCAAAGCCAAAGCTTTATGGCCAGACAAGGATTGGTTTAAGTATAATTGATTTTGGTCAGGGACCCCTACGGTATACCGGGAATAAACTGGACCTGGCCATTGAAGGAGAAGGATTTTTTCGGGTCAGGACCCCTGATGGGCAGATTGCCTATACTAGAAATGGGCGCTTCCAGAGGGACCACCGCACGGGGTACATAGTTACTGGCCAGGGTTTTGTGCTCCTTGGTAAAGGCGGCCCTATAAAGCTTCCAGAGAATGCAAATGTAGAGGTCACGGAAAAAGGCCAAGTAGTAGTTAGAGGTGAGGTGGTGGGCGATATTTCTCTGGTTTCATTTAAGAATTTAAATGGATTGGAAAAGGTGGGCCAGCAATTATTTCGGATAAAACCAGACTTAAAAATGTCGGAGATGCCTGCTGAAAAGGCTTGGCTTAAGCAAGGTTACCTGGAGGACTCTAATGTTCAAATAGTGGAAGAAATGGTCAGAATGATTGGTACAATGCGAGGTTTTGAGTCTTTGGAAAAGATCATGGTTTCATCGCAAGAGGAGGATCAAAAGGTTATCAGGGAAGTGGGAACGGTTAGATAAAGTCAATTGGTGAATTGGAGGGTTAATGGGTAGATGAGTTAACGGGATAATGGGTTAATGGGATAATAAATATTTGCTATTAAACTTTGCTCTATCCACTCATCTACTCAATCTTATTAAAGTGCGATTCCTGTTCCAGGATACAGGAATATCGCCAAAAAGGCTAAGGGATTTAGGTTAGAATTTAAACCAGACAGACAAAGGAGTAGTAAGCCATGATGCGTTCACTCTGGACAGCAGCATCGGGTATGATGGCCCAGCAATTGAATATCGATGTCACTGCCAATAATTTGGCAAATATAAATACTATTGGGTTCAAAAAGAGTAGGGCTGAGTTCGAAGATTTGATGTATCAGAATTTAAAAATAGCTGGAGTGCAGAATCGGTCTGGGGATCGCATTCCCACAGGGATGCAGATAGGGATGGGAGTCAGGCCGGTAACTGTGCACAAACTTTTTTCTCAAGGAGATTATCAGAGTACTGGGAATCCTTTGGACTTGGCCATTGAAGGGGATGGTTTCTTTCAAGTTTTGGTTAACGGCGAGCTAGCGTATACCCGAGCAGGGTCTTTTAAGCTGGACCAGGAGGGACGAGTGGTTACAGCCAATGGTTATCCGTTACAACCAGAGTTTAATGTGCCAGCGGAAACGCAGAATATAGTGGTTACAGAGAACGGGCATATGGCCGCTTTGGACAAGGCTGGAAATGAACTGGCAGCAGTAGATATTCCCCTGTATACATTTATTAATCCTGCAGGGTTAAAAGCTATCGGACGCAATTTGTATTTAGAATCAGAGGCCTCGGGCGCGGCTACTGAGGGCGTGCCTGGCGAAAATAATGTCGGGACAATTAGTCAGGGTTTTCTGGAAATGTCTAATGTGGATTTGGTAGAAGAGATGGTGAATATGATTGTGGGACAGCGGGCCTATGAAATAAATGCCAAGGCCATTACTACCTCCGATCAGATGCTCCAGATGACTCATCAGATGAAACGGTAAAAAGTTTATGGGATTGAGGTTGTGGACGTAGGAAAGAGCACTGAACAGGCCCAACAAAATTAATAAACCATAATGATGAACACAATGAAAACAATAATTATCTGTTTGCTGCTAGTGGCGAACTGGTTTGTTCCCGGTTTAGGGCAGGCTCAGGAAGAGGGAGGGGGGTTCTGGATCAAGGAATGGGTAGCTGTACAAGGCGAGCGGGTCAGGTTTGGAGAAATAGCTGTTCCGGAAGGGGATTGGGCCCAAAAAAAGTGGTCTGAGTTGAAAGATGTTTTATTGTGGGCAGTGCCTGGTAAGAAAGTGATGGTTATTCCAAGGCAAAGCCTTTTAACAAAGCTAACTCATTTTTTAGGTGATATTGCTAGTGTTTGTTTTTTGCCCAAACAGATAATCATAAAACAGGCTGCAGGTGGTTTAGGAAAAGAAGATTTAAGAAAAAAAATCGTCACATTTTTGACAAACAAGGTAAAGATTCTAGGTGGCGAGATAAATTTTCGGGACTTTCGTTTGCCAGAAGTAATTTTTTGGCAAAAAAATGAGTCTATTCGTATTGAGCTAGCTTCTGAGGTAAGACCGGGACGTAACTCTTTACGCTTTTTGGTTGAAGATACATTTGGAAATTTGGTTAGAAGTTACACCGGCACTGTTTTTATCGATGTGTGGAAGGCAGTACCTTGTGCTGCTAAACCTTTAAATAGAAGAGAAGTTGTTTATCCGACCACTGTTCGTTTTGAAAAAAAGAATTTGGCCTATGTACATGGACAGGTCTGGGACGGACGAGGTGGTCCATGGAGGGTAAAGAGTCCTGTGGGCAAAGGACAAATTTTTGTCATGTCTAACCTAGAGCCTGTTCCCACCATCAGTCGGGGAAAGAAAGTTAATTTACAGTTTCAAGGGCAGTTTGTTTCTCTGGTAGTGCCTGCCATGGCTTTGGAGGATGGAAATTTGGGGCAGTCTATTTTGGTGAAGAATTTGCAAAGTAAAATTCAGGTAATGGCCAAGGTCGTGGATAAAAATACAGTGGTTGTCTATTGATGAAAGGTCAGGCGCATTGTTTAAGATGGGTTTGGAAAAAAATTATTCTTGAGGACAAGTAGGATCTGCCGAGGGTGGGATTCAAGATGACATGTCCATTGTCGTTACGCTGAGCGCAAGCGAATAATCTTCCGGCAAACGCGTGAAGAATTATAGTTTATTTAATCGTTTTTTACAGACGCATCCATTAATTTTGGGAGATAGAAAAAATGCTAAAAGGAATGATTTTTGTGCTTATTTGTTTGAGTATTTTTGCTTGTGCTCCGGCAAGTAAACAGTCAACTCCCATGCCTGCGTTTACTCCGCCACCTTCCGAGCATATTGTTGAAGAGGAAGTTGAGAATCCGGGTTCTCTTTTTGATCCGGACCAGGCCAATTATTTATTTACTGATAACCGGGCTAAACGAGTAGGAGATATTGTCGTGGTCAATATAATAGAAACAGTTACTGCAAAAAATAAGGCCACGACCAAGTCTGAAAAGGATTCATCCATAAATCTTGGGGTGCAGAATTTGTTCGATCTTGGACATATGCGAGCTGTACCTTTGGGTTCTATTCTTGGAGCAGGACCAAATATTGGCCCGCGGGGCACAGTGGGGACTACGCCTATGGTTAAGGCTGGTTCTGTAAGTAAGTTTACTGGCAATGGTGAAACCCAGAGAGAGTCAGATATTTCAGCCAGCGTGGCTGCCCGTGTGGTCAAGGTGTTAAATGGAGGGATTTTGCAAATTGAAGGAGCCAGGCAAATCAGGGTGAATGGAGAAACGCAGATCATAGTTGTTCGCGGATTGGTGCGGTCCAGGGATATTGGTCCTGATAATTCAGTGTCTTCTAATTACCTGGCGGATGCCCATATAGAGATTTATGGGCAGGGTATCTTGGCAGACAAACAAAAACCAGGTTGGCTAACCAGGATTCTAGACCATATTTGGCCATTTTGAGTCGTGAAAGCTGAAAAGCGCAAACTCTCCTTTTTCATCGCCCAAAAATCGGGAGCTTCAGATTATGCGTATACGTAAGCTAATATTATTTTCTTTAATAACAGGGATGTGCTTGCTGGGGATCTGTAATCAAAGTCAGGCTGTTCGCTTAAAAGACATAGCTACTTTCGGTGGGGTGAGAACTAACCAGTTGGTTGGCTATGGCCTAGTGGTGGGCTTGTCCGGAACTGGAGATAAAAGAGGAGCCCAATTTACCATTCAGTCCCTGGTGAATATGCTTGAAAATATGGGGGTCAGGGTAGATAAAAATGCCCTGAAAGTAAAAAATGTGGCAGCAGTTATGGTAACGGCCAGAATGCCTGTTTCGGCCAAGCCAGGGACAAAGCTTGATGTGACTGTTTCCTCTATAGGTGATGCCAAAAGCTTGCTTGGCGGGATACTTTTGCAAACCCCACTCAAAGGAATTGATGGTAAGATATATGCTCTGGCCCAGGGACCCTTGGTCGTGGGTGGGTTTTCCGCGGGAGGAGCAGCAGCCACTGCAAGCAAAAATATTACTACCGTTGCTCGCATTCCTGGTGGGGCAATGGTGGAAAGGGGTGTACCCTTTAAATTTAATCGTCAGGACAGCGTGGTTATTAATTTAAATACACAGGATTTTTCAACTACGGCTCAGATTGTAGAAAAGATCAATAATAGCTTTGCCCGGGATATGGCCAAGGCCGAGGACATTTCCACTGTTAGAGTAAAAGTACCGGAGAAATTTCGAGGCAATTTAATACCTTTTCTGGCCTCATTGGAGAATTTGGATATCAGTCCCGACAGTCCTGCCAAGATTGTAGTGGATGAAAAGACAGGAACGGTGGTCATGGGCGAGAACGTGACCATTTCCAAGGTGGCCATTGCCCATGGGAACCTGCATATTGTGGTCCAGGAGCAACCTAAAGTATCCCAGCCTGCTCCGCTTTCTCAGGGCCAGACTCGGGTGGCGTCCAAAACTAAAGTTAGCATCAAAGAGGAGCAGCGTAACTTGATTCTTGTTAAGGGCGCGACCATTAAAGAACTTGTCAAAGGACTGAATGCAATTGGGGCTTCGCCCAGAGATTTAATTTCTATCTTAAGAACGTTAAAGGCAGCAGGGGCCCTGCATGCTAAGCTTGAAGTGATATAGAACACAGTGGAATTCCGCCTATGATGGGACGACTGATGCGGAGTGTTTGGTTTTTTTGTGTGGGTGGGGGTGTAATACAAGGGGAGTATTGTATTACTAATACTGTCAATTGGTTATAACGATACTTATTTTCTTAAAACGTTCCCTGGCTCCATTCTGATGGAGCAAAACGACCCGAGGAATCTCAGACAAATTTACGAGATTCTTCGCTTCGCTCAGAATGACGGGAGATGGCCCTCAGAATGAGCCCGCCAAACGCGGGGTAAAGTAAAGCGGTTTGAGAAATAAAAGAATAATTCTCCGCTAACCTATTTTATAGAGTAAAAAAAAATAACATTTTAGTTCTCTTTACTCATTTCAAAGAGGATAGTTATGTCTGATCAATTAATGCAACAGGGAATCATAGCTGCGCAAAAGACCAAGGATAATGCTTTTCAGCAGCGATTGGCCAGGTTGAAACAAAATCTAAGGCCGAAGAAAAATCAGGAAAAAGAGTTACGTAAGGCCTGTGCTGATTTTGAGGCAATTTTTATTCAGAAGCTGTGGGAGCAAATGCGAGCAACTGTGCCCAAAGAGGGTTATCTTCACAGCAAAGAAGAAGATATTTATCTTTCTTTATATGACCAGGAGTTATCAACCAGATTGGCTAAAAGAGGAGGTTTGGGCCTAGGCGACCTTTTATTTTCACAGTTACAAAAGAGGCTGGAAAAGAGTAGTGCTGAAACTGATCCTGGCGCAGGTCCGGTAAATGAGCTTAAGAGAAGTCAACCACAGCTCAAGACAAGCAACACAACCAACAAGGTTCGACCAGTTGAGAAAAGTATTCATGAGTTGAAGGATGCACTGGAGCATGAAAGCGATCCGTTAAAGAAAGTAGATATCCTGGCTAGACGAATTGAGGCCAGATCAAGGTCGGGAAAAGGTGGGCTGAGTCCTTTGCAAGAATCTCTTCAAATTGACCCGGTAAAAAATATAAACATAGACACCGGTCCATTGCCTCAATTACATTGGCCAGTCCAGGCACATGTAAGTTCCGGATTTGGTTGGCGTTTGGATCCTTTTACAGGACAACAGGCCTGGCATGCAGGCATTGACTTGGTTGTCTCAGAAGGAACTCCTATTGAGGCTTGCTGGCCGGGTAAAGTCGTCTTTTCCGGCTCAAGAGGTGGTTATGGTCAGGTGGTCATTTTGGAGCACAAAAATGGGTGGCAAAGTATTTATGCGCATAACACAAAGAACTTGGTCCGGGAGGGGGAATTTGTTCGTTCTGGCCAAAGAATTGCATTGTCAGGTAATACAGGGCGTTCCACTGGGCCGCATGTGCACTTTGAACTCAGACAAAATGATCAGGCTTGGAATCCCTTGCAGGTAAGAAAAAGATTACTGGCCGGCTTGAGCATTGGTAAAGAGGCAGATAAAGCCTAAATGAGTAATACGTGTGGCAGATAATAAATAGAATGATTGCAGAGTTCTTGACTTAGTGAATCACGAAAAAGGGGGGTTGTTCATGCAGGCGAAGATCGAGCAAAGTCTTAAAAGGCAAAAGCAAGGCCTGGTTCTTTTGAGGACTCTTTTACAGGAAGAATTTTCCGCCCTGCGCGGGCATGACCCTAAAAAAATTTCCTCCCTTGAGTTTTCAATCCAGGAATTAATTCGGCAGCTTGTTGACGAGAAGGAAGCGTTAAAAAGTTTACTCCAGAAGATAGGTTGCATGTCCATTAAGGATTATATTCTCGGACTGAGTGATGGCGAGAAAGCTAAGATAGAGAATCTTTTTAGCAGCCTGGAAGAAAACGAACAGAAATGTGTTGTGCAAGCGGCAAAAAACGCAGAATTAGCTCAGGCATTGGCGGAACAAACTACAAAACTGACCAAGTTTTTGTATGAAAGGCTTTTGCCCAGTAATAAGGATACTTACTCGGCTCGTGGCAGGTGGCAACAGAAAACTGCCCGAGCTACGTTGCTTCGAGGTACTTTATAATGGCAGGCATTAGTTCGCTGTTAAATATTGGTCGGGGAGCCCTGTTTGCTTCCCAGTCAGCTATTGAAGTTGTTGGCAATAACATCGCTAATGCCAATAATCCTGATTATCGTCGTCAAGAAGTACGTCTGGAAGAGGGCATTGGTATTGATTCTTTCCCAGGGCAACTAGGTTCCGGTGTAAAGGCTGCGGAAGTTTTTCGCCACTTTGATCAGTTTATTGAGGAAGAATATAACTTTACGGCTTCGAACAGAGAGATGTGGGATAAATTGCACACCTATTTAAGTGGCGTTGAAGGGTTATTAAACGGAATGGAGGATGGAGGGTTAAGAGAGGTTTTGAGTCAGTTCTGGCAGGATTGGCAGGATTTGGCTATGCGACCAGAGGACACCAGTACCAGGACTGCTTTGATAGGGCGCACGCAGAATTTACTCCATGTAATGGGATTAATAGATGGTGACCTGGACAATGTACAAAAGCAGATGGATGATTACATTTCGCAGGATGTGGACAGAGTCAATGAGATTTTGCAGCAGATTGCAGAGTTAAATCGTCAGATTAATATGCATGAAGAAGCCGGGAAGAACAACGCCAATGAGCAAAGAGACAAGCGGGCAGCCCTAGTCAGGGAGCTAGCCGAGAAAATTGATATCAATTACATTGATAATGGTGTTGGGAACGTTACTATTACTACCAGGGCCGGACATACCTTGGTGGACGGAACCACATACTTTGGATTGAAGTTTGAAGGTCCAAAGGCCATTGCCAATTTAACTGCCGATTCAGCCTTTACTGACAGTATTTATTTTGAAGGCACTTCTGATTATGAATATACAATTGAAGTTGTTACGGATGGCCCGGCAGATGGTTTGGCTGGCGCGGCTACATTTAAAGTGTCGATTGATGGCGGACAAACGTGGCTTAGGGATGAAGACGGCAATGTGATGATATTTACAGCTAGTGATTATGATAATCGTGTTAGTATACCTGGTCACGATATTGCCATCTGGTTTGGGGATAAAAGTAATTCCCAGGATCCAGCCTCTTCGAATTTAAGTGTAGGAGATAGCTTTACCATAATTCCCAAAAAGGGACTTTACTGGTATAAAAATAGCTCTACGGCCATGAATATCACCCCTCAAACATTCAGTAATGGTGCGGTGAACGAACGGCGTTTAGTAGGTGGAAGCATTGCAGGCTATTTTAATTTTCGGGATCATTACGTTGGCCGCTACAGAGAAAAATTTGATGCATTGGCCAAAAGTTTAGTCTGGGAGGTGAACAGATTACATTCTCAGGGCGCAGGCCTGACAAAATTTTCCTCAGTGACCGGGACATATGGTGTGACCAGTACCGTTAATCCATTAGGTGATTTTTCTTCAGGACTTACCTTTGGGGATAAACTTCAAGCGGGCAATTTTAATATTTATATTTACGATGAAAACGGCCAGTTTTTACCTGGTGTTTCCGGACCTTTAGATTTTGATGCAACAACTAGTGGCATACAAAATTTTGATCCTAATGTGCATAGTCTTGAAAATGTACGAGATGCCATTAATAATACATTTAGTGGCTACCTTACAGCAGAAATTGTGAATAATAAATTGGTCATTAAAGATAATTCTAGTGATAGTACTAATTATCAGTTTGCCTTTGGTAATGATAGTTCTGGATTACTTGCGGCTTTGGGGATAAATACCTTTTTTGACGGAACCGATGCAGGCAGTATATCATTAAATGCACAGGTGCGCAATAATCTTAATTTTATCAATGCAGGACATGTAAATGGAGATGGAGCAATAAATCCAGGAGATAACCAGGTAGCTAGAGCCATTGCTGAGCTGCAATATAGTGATGTTAGTATTACTACTAGTTTTGAAGGTACTACAACACAAACTATTCAAGAGTACTATAACTCTCTGGTCAGCAATGTGGGTGCAGATACAGAAATGTCTGAATTTAATTTTCAGTACAACAAGACTTTGGCGGATGATTTAAATGATCGGCAGCAGGCAGTTTCAGGCGTGAATATGGACGAAGAGATGAGTAATTTAATTAAGTTTCAGCATGCTTATGAAGCTGCGGCCAAACTTATATCCACTGCCGACCGCTTGATGCAGACTTTACTTGCTTTGAAGCCATAAGCGTTTGTTTGGTTTGAGGGGATAAAACTATGCGCGTAACACAGAGCAGCCTTTATGGCAGTATCATCAATCAGTTGGGCAGTTCTACTTCAAAGCTTATGGAACTGAACAAGCAGATGGCCAGCCAGAAAAAAATTGATCGCCCATCTGATGATCCTGTGGGGGCAAGTAGGATCTTATATCTTCGGGATTCTTTAGGAGCTCTGGATCAGTATCGGGAGAATGTAGATACTGCCAAAGGTTGGCTAACTCTTGCTGACGAGACTTTGTTGCAGGTGAATAATGTTCTGACCAGATTTAAAGAGTTGGCAGAACAGGCAGCAACCGGTACTATGACGGATAAAGATAGAGAGATTGTTTCTTATGAAGCCCGTCAGCTTTTTGATCAAATGATAAATTTGGCCAATACAACCTATGAAGGCAAATCTATTTTTGCTGGACATAGAGTAGAGAGCAACGCCTATGAAAAGGGCATGATGGTTTATGATCGGGAGGGGAATGTTGAGCCTTATTTGCAGGAAATTTCCGGGTATAGTGACCATTCAATCCTGGTTCAATTTGTTGGCTCTAGCAACACTCAGGCTACCGTAGGAACTGATAATATCGATTATAGATTTTCCAGGGATGGTGGTAAAACCTGGTCGAGCGTTAAAACTATCTCTGCTGCCGGGCCGTATGACTTGGATCTGGGTGGAGTGACAGTAAAATTAAGAGAGGGATACCAGGTTGATCTAAGTCCAGAGACGAACCTGGATACATCAAAAGGTACCTGGTTGTTTGTGACTTCTACAGCTATTTATAAGGGAGATGAAGAAACACAGGCCGCGGTTAAATTTGATAGTACCGGTTCCCCGGAGAACTTTAATGCTACCATTAAGGGCGCTTTTGACAAGAATGTGCGAGTTGAGATTGTTTCAGGTGATCTGTCCATACCAGCAGATGTGACTTACAGATACAGTTATGATGGGGGAACGACCTGGATACCCGGAGACACAACTACCTTTACAGCTGCAAGCACGACTGTTGGTCAGGCTGTTATAGACCTGCCTGATGGACAGGTGGTTTTAAATGGGACAGGAGATGCAAGTGGAGTTACTTTTGATGTTTTAAGTAACAGTATCGCTGTCCAACAGCGGGTGAATGGCGGAGAGATTAATGCCTATGCTCAGGGTGAGATTGACTCCGATATCATGGTTCGCATTGACTATGGTCTGGACAGTGGAGGAAATAAAGTAGAGACTTCTTTTGCTTTGGGAGATCCTACAGTTCCTAGCATAGTTTACTCATACAGTACCGATGGAGGTCGCACTTGGATTCAAGGGACAACAGCCAATACGGCAGAGGCTGATCTGCTTATTCCCGGAGGACATTTATATCTTTCTGCCAAGGGCACTCAAGACCAGATCAAGGCTGGTGATCAATTTGTTGTTCACCCCAAAACAGCCAGCCTGGATGTTGAGATTTCTCCCAGCGATACTATTCAAATGAATGAAATTGGTTGGGAAATATTTGGTGGTCACAATCAATATGGCGTTAAACCTGCTTTTGCAGATACTGAACCTGGAAAAAATTTATTTGTAACTCTTGGTAAATTTGTGGCCGCTCTGGAAAACAATGATCAGGATACAATAGCTCAGTCTTTGGAAAATATAGAGACAGCACGACAGCATATTTCTAATCGGTTGGCCAGGGTCGGGGCCAGGGAAAATCGCTTGGATGTTGTGGATACGGTACTGTCCGGGCTCCAAGTAAATAAGACCGAGAGGTTAAGTAAGCTGGAGGACGTGGATGTGGCTGAAGTGATGACCGACTTGAGCCAGCAGCAGTTTGTTTATGAGGCTATACTTAAGTCGTCGGCTATGATTATGCGCATGAGTTTGGTTAAATATATTTAGTTAGAAGTTTTCAGTAAGGGTACCTACGAACTTTGAATTAGGAAATATTTTACTACAATGCTTATTCTTTCCCGTCGACCAGGTGAGAGTATTCACATTGGTGACGATATCAAAATAACCATACTTGGCCTGAAGGGCAAGCAGGTCAAAATTGGCATTGAAGTGCCGGAAGATTTGCCTGTTTATCGGGATGAAGTGTACAAAAAGATCCAGGACGAGAATAGGCAAGCCATGCTAACTAGAGAAGATGATTTTTTGGTAGTAGCGAGTTTATGGAAAAGAGAGAAATAAAATCACGTATAGGACAGTTTGTTATAGAAGAAGAAAAAATCCTTCGTTTCCCGCGGGGGTTAATAGGGTTTGAAAGTGCGCGGGAGTTTACCCTGCTTCAGGTCAAACCAAATTCTCCTTTTCTTCTGCTACAAAACATTGAGAACCCAAAACTGGGTTTGATTGTGGCTGATCCCTATACTTTTTTGGCCAACTACTCTGTAGTGATTGGAAAAAGTGAAGAAAAGATTTTGCGTCTGCAAAGTGTATATGACTTGACTGTTCTGGTTACAGTAACCATCCCTCCTGGAGAACCAGAAAAGACAACTTTAAACTTGGCGGGCCCGATTTTGATTAATACCAAGGCCCGGTTGGGGCTGCAAGTTCCTCAGGTGGAACTGACCGGAGCTTCTAGGGTTGTCCTGGCTGATTTGCAGGAAGCAAATAGTAAGAAGCAGGAACTAGTAGGCGGGTCGAGAGGTTGAGTTGTTAAGGGGGAGATAGGGTAGGAAGTTAAGAAGTCGAAAAGAGTTTTTTTGTGGGCTATCGGAAACGGTAAAATAAAAAGTTAAAATTACGCAACAAATCGAGATATCATTATCGAACAAAGTATCTTCCTCTCATTATTAATCCGGTCTTCGGCGAGTTGAAGTGAAGAATCTCGGCGGACTCGAAAGACAGATAATTCTCCCACCTCCTAAAGAGCAGCAAATTTAGGCAGTATATTTTTTGTAGGTGTAATTGTTCGTATGATTTGAAAAATTAAATCCACAAGTCCATCTCATCCTCGAGTATCTTCTGGGCAATTTTTTGCTCATCCGGATGATAATCTCCAGCCTCAATCTTTTCTTTTAACTCCTGAATTTTTTTCAGACGTACTTCAGGACTTTGCTTGGCCGTATCAAGACCGGTCTTGTAAAGTTTGGCAGTTGAAGAGAGAGAAACTTTATCCTCAGTGGATATTGAATGTTGCTTTTTTGATAAGGGCTTTTCCTCTTTTTCGATTTTAGTTTGCTTATAGGTTTGAATACCTGTTAAAATATTTTTTATTTCCATGAGTTATCTCCTTAAATTTTTAGGATTAAGGATTTAGGATTAAAGGGTTAAGTGGTAAGAAAAAATTTCCTGTTTCTCAATCCCTTATGAGCCTGTGGCCGAACCTCTTTATCAACTTAAGTTCTATAGTTTATTCCAGTCCTGGTTTCTTTCATGCTGGTACAAAGACTTGGACCAATCTAAAGTTTGCTTGCGGACAGAGCATAATGGGATATTTTAGGTAAACAAGTATTCTTTTTATTATCGATAGTTATGGTCAATATCCAAAATATTTAGCCCTTTCATCCCGATGCTCTGCTTATCCGCAAGCTTCGTCAAGATGGCTTACCCAAGCCGTTTGTAATGCATTTCAGAAACCATGACTTTCAATCAGCGGTTAAAATGGGGTCTGGCCACAGGCTCTTATAACATGGTTTCATTGACTTTAACCAGGGTAATTTCCCAGAGCCTGTTCAGGACCGCATCTTTTTCCTCGGGTTTTAATTCTTCCGGACCCTGAGGACCTAGCTTCAAAATTTGCATTTCTTCTCCGGATGGAGGATAGCGAAAAATTAGGCTCTGTTTAAACTCTTTTTCCAGTTCAGACTTTATTTCTTGCACAACAGGATTATTGCTGTCAGAGGTTAGTAAGTTCTCTATTATTTCTCTGGATACCCTTTCCACCAATTGTCTTCTTTTTGCTTCTTGTGAGATGGTTACGGAGTCCCCCCCTCCAGACTGTTGCAAGTATTTTTTTAGTCTGGCTATTCTTCGTCCATTGGTCAGTTGGCGATCATAGACGCGTATGACGTTTTTGACAAGAAAGGGATTGATGGTCATGGTTTTCCTCTTCTATTCGTCTGTATCGGCAAGTTAGAAGAAAACTTTAGGGGGTAAAAGAATTCTTGAGCAAAATTTATCGGCTCTCACACCGATTTCTTTTTACTTGAATGATTTGGCTTGATTAGCTAGAGTTTCCTTATGTACAATCATTTTAAAAATATTGTCATCATTACCAAGGCCCAAAATAAGGATGCCCTCTCTTTAGCTTTGCAGATTGAGGCTTGGCTAATGGCCAGGAATCTTAAATCCTGGACACTGGATAATCAAGTTCAAAGTACTATAATCGATATAGGTTCGCTAAAGCCGGATCTGATTTTGGTTCTGGGGGGAGATGGGACTATATTAAGTGTGGCCAGGAAGATCACTGCCTCTGATGTTCCTTTTTTGGGTGTTAATTTAGGTCAGGTGGGCTTTTTAGCCGAGATTTCGCCCGTCAATTGGCAGGAACAATTGGAAATTATTCTAGGTGGAACTTACCGTATTTCCGAGCGACTGGTTTTAAGTTTTAAGGTAATTCGCCAGGGGAAAGTGTTTAAAGAAGGTCAGGCCATAAATGATCTGGTCGTTCATCGGGGAGGCCTGGCCAGGTTGATTAATCTGGACCTGACCTTAGGCAGTCAAAAGTTCGGGCATCTTCGAGCGGACGGACTTATATTCGCAACTCCTACAGGCTCTACGGCATATTCTGTATCAGCGGGCGGTCCTCTTGTGTATCCGGAACTCGATGCCTTTGTTGTCACTCCGATTTGTCCTTTTTTGCAAAATTTTAGACCCTTGGTTTTGCCTGGCCGGGAAAGGGCCCGTATCTACATTCAGGATATAGACCCGGAAATAATGTTAACTGTTGACGGTCAAGCCGGGTATAGCCTGAATTTTGGTGATGTCGTGGAAATAGAAAAGTCAGAAAAGAGATTTAAACTGATCAGCCCTGAGAATGTAGATTTTGTCCAGAAGCTGGTCCAAAGAAAATTTCTAAACAGGGGGTAGGTCTTGCCCAATTTGCCTAAAATTTCATCGGTCTTAGAACTTTACTATGGCCGAGACCCTTATCTTGATGCCTGGCTGCTTCATTTCATGACCGAAAATAACATTGAGCATTTGGCCAACCCGCGTGAGAATGCTTCCCCGGAGCAAATGCGATTTATGGTCGATCTTGATGAGAACCAAGTGTTTGCGCCGTGTAGTGATTGGATGTTGAAGAACCTGTTAACGTCCAAAATGACAGAGGAATTGCGATTAGAATACCGCTCCAAGTGGCGCCAATTGGTAACCTTGATCAAAGATTTTACCGGTGATGAGTACATTAAAAAGAAGGTTCTGGCCTTATGCCGGCATAAATTTCAAAAAGTATTTAAATCTCCTTTTGTTATTCCTTCCAGGTTAATAAAAAGGCTTTTGACAATTTATTTAAGCCAGACTGCCCAGCAGGACCCATTTGAGGCCCGGAAAAGAGAATTCAATAAAAGGGCCAAGAGAGTTATAGAAAGCCCTCTATTCTTTCGTTTTTTAAGTGCCTGCCCCAGTTCCACTATGGGGTGTCAGCGTATTCAGGACCTGAGATGGGAACTGGATCTTTTGGAGTTGAAAAGGCTTTTTTGTCTCTCTACATGGGATGCTATCTGGAAAAACGAACATTTTGCCCCGGAAAGTAGCCTGGTTAATGGTGAATTGGCTAAAATTTGGGATGAATTTGACCAGGTCATGACCAAACTTATGGGGCCGGGCATAAAAACAGAATTGAAAATATTGTATCTGCCCAATAGTGCGGGGGGAATTCTCTTCGACATCATGATTATCAAGTCCTTGATCAGACTGGGGCATAAAGTCATATTGGCTTTAAAAGAAGGCTTTTACTACGACTACCCGGTTTTTTGGGATTATGAAAATGATCCTGTTTTAGCCGACGAGTTGAAAGGGGCCTTTTTCTTGGTGAATCACCAGGTATCCAAAAGAGAGCTGCTCAAGGCCCTCAGGGAAAATGATTTGGTGGTTATTTCTGACGGCACCAGAGAAAGATTGAACCTCTGCCGCACTAGTGTCACCTTTGCACGGGCCTGGAAAGAATCAGACCTCATCTTTGCCAAGGGCGAAGGCAACTATCGGCGTCTCATTATGACCTCACACAAGTTTACACGGGATATTCTGGCTTTTTACCGAGATAAACAGGGCCAGTTATATTTTGCCTTCAAAGAAAAGAGCCCTCGTGTACGTAAGGTTACGGAAAAGGAGATTATAGCCAAGGCTGAAGAAATCAAGCGACAGATGAGAGAAGCCAAGGCCAAAGGCCAAAAGGTCATGTTTTATAGTGCTATTGTTGGTAGCATCCCGGGACAGACTCGAGTAGCCATAAATATTCTAAATCGTTTTGTGGATTATTTGCGCTCGCGTCTGGAGGGCACTTTTATTATCAATCCAGCCGAACATTTTGAGCCGGGCCTGGATGGGGACGACTTGATGTATATGTGGGAGATTGTTCAGCGTAGCGGGTTGATTGATGTGTGGAGGTTCCAGACCGTGGCCGATATAGAGAAAAGTTTTGAACTCATGGGGCAAAAAGTTCCGCCTATCTGGGCAGGGAAGGATGCTACATTTTCTACCGGTTGCACTAAAGAGATGCAAATTGCCTTGGAAGAACAGCGCAAGTATCCGGAAATGCAGATAATTGGGCCAAGTCCGGAAAAGTTTTTCCGCCGTAGAGAGTATGGAGTCGGTAAGTTTTTTGATGCCAGTATTGAGAGGTAAAAATGAGAGCAGGTAAAAGGCAAAAAGACTGAAAGGTAGAAAAGGTTAAAGAGTCTGTGGCCCAAACCTTACTTAAGAGGACAAATTTTCATAAATTTTTTTCAATCCTGATTTCTAATCTGGTAGTCAAAATGGGGTTTGCCCATAGACTTTTAAGAGGAGAAGACCAGGGGGCATGAGTTATTTATGTAGGCTGCGAACCGCGGGGCAATGTCTTTGCTGTCTTCTTTTAATTCTGGTTTGGGGCTGTGCTCCTAAGGCACTGGAGAAGCCTTATTTTGATTATGTGCAGGGAAGAAAGATAGTATCCAGGTTGCCACGTTTGCCTATTGGGCAAGAATTGCAATCATGGCAGGAACTTAAGCCGAGTATTCAAAGAAGTTTGGAGTTTGTGCGTCGGAAAAATGGCTCTGAGGTGGTTTTGAAACGATCGGATCTAACCCTTACCTGGCTGGATTTGCAGGAGACACTGGAACTACTCCTTGAACTCCTGCCCCGCCTGGATCAAGATCCAAAGATTTTAAGCGACTTTTTTGATTTTTATGAGCTAAAACCGGATGTTTTGCTCACTGGCTATTATGAACCGTGGCTGGAAGGCTCTCTTGAACCATCTCCTGAATACCCCTACCCTGTTTACGCCTGTCCGGATGATTTGAAAACAGTGGATCTGGGGTTGTTTCATCCTCGTTGGCAGGGGCAGCGTTTAGTATATCGTCTGGATAATGGACAGATAAAGCCGTATTATTCCAGAGCGGAAATTGATGGACAGGGGGTTCTCGCTGGAAAGGGCTTAGAAATTGCCTGGGTCAAGGATAAAATAGATCTTTTTTTTCTGCATATTCAGGGATCAGGGCGGCTAGTTTTACCGGACGGCCAGGTTAAGCATGTTCTATACGCAGGGAAGAATGGCCGGCCCTATGTATCATTAGGTAGGGTCTTGGCTGATAATGGTTATTTAAGTTTAGAGAATGTCAGTCTCCAATCAATAAGGAAATTTTTAAAGGAACATGCAGAAATTGCTGACGAACTTTTATATACTAATCCCAGTTATGTTTTTTTTCGTTTAGGTGATAATGGTCCCATGGGCAGCATGGGTCAGCCGTTGACGCCGTGGGTGAGTGTGGCTAGTGATCATTCTTTTGTCCCTTTGGGGTCTGTCTTATTTTTGCAGACTCAACTTCCGGTTGATGAAGGTAGAGAAAAGGAATTTTCAGGTCTGGTTCTGGCTCAGGATAGGGGCGGAGCCATTAATGGTAACCACTTTGACCTTTTTTGCGGTTCAGGTAGCCGTGCAGAATATATAGCCGGACATTTAAAAAAGAGGGCGGAAATTTTTCTATTGGTAAGAAAAAGATAGAAGAATCTGTGGCCAAACCTTACTTAATAGAGGAAAAATTTTTATAATTTTTTCAATCCTGATTTCTTTCATGCTGGTGCAAATGTCTGGATCCATCTATAGTTTGCTTGCGGGCAGAGCATAATGGTACATTTAGGATAAATGAATATTCTTTTTAT